>JBKKDE010000077.1:0-2666 GCA_046708665.1 Candidatus Zixiibacteriota bacterium
CCTTTCTCTTCGTGTGCCGCCTGTGCTCAGGCCGGGAGCCCCTCGGGCTCCATCACGAGGTTTCGTGCTCGTCCATTCACGCCGGATGATCTTCGCCATCGGTCAGCCCTCCTATGAAACGGTGAGACTTGTGGATTCGTTCTCCGTCACCGCCGGCAGCACTTCGACACTCGACACCCGGCTGCACAACCGATCGGCTTGCGCTTGCAGTGCCAGATCCACGGCTTTGGTATTCAGTCGCGCATAGATCGCGGTGTGAGCCAAATTTTTATGATTGAGCACGTTCTGAATGATCGGGAGATTCTCTCCTTCGATCGCCAGGTAGCTCGCGCACGTGCGGCGCAGATCGTGAATGGTCACGTCCTCCATGTTCCACTGGCGGCGGATCTTGTACCACACCTTCTGCACGCTGCCGATGGACCACGGCTGCCCGTTGTCTCCGGGGAACACCCACTCGGAGGAGCGTGGGAGCCGGGCCAAGGCGTCCATGACTTGCACCGGGAGCGGCACGAACTGCGACGAACCGTTCTTCGTGCGCGGCTTCCGCCAGAGCCGCGTGGACCATTCGAGATCCGTCCAACGCACACAGCGGGCTTCGGACAACCGGGCGCCCGTGAGCAGCAGCATCAAGAAATAGGCGCGAGGTTTCGGGGATAAGTGGGGCAGGCCTCCCATGAATCGCTGCATCTCTTCGGAGCTGAGAAATCGCTCGCGTGGCGTGGACGAGTAGCGCGGCATTTTGATCGCGGGATTGTCACCGGGATAGACCTCTAATTGATACTTCGCCACATTGTAGACGCGCTGGACAAACGTGAGCGCTTTATTCGCATGGCCGGGGGTGCGCGCAAGCCCCATGTACCACAACCGCACCTCTTTCCGAGAGAGGTCCCCGAGCGGACGATCCTTCCATTGATGCAGCAGGGTCCGGTAGATGCGCTCAAACTGGACGCGAGAGGGCCGCGCCTTCAAATAATGCACGGCATAGAGCCGGCACAGCTCGCCGAACGTGAGCGGCGGATCGGTCGGCGCACGGTCCACAATGGCCCGCAGCTCCGGGTCACTCAGGTCCGTGAAGACCGGCACACGCGGCGGTTTCGGGGGATGCCGTCGCGGGGCCACGCCCGGCTGCCAGGCGCGATAGTAATACACTTGGCGGAGTTCTCGTTGACGGAGAAAGCTCGCAATCTCCTCGATCGGGACGCCCTGCTTCGCCAATCGCACCCCGCAGGTATGCCGCAAATCCTTCCAGGTCACACGCGGAATCCCGAGCCGTCGAATGGTGTCAACCCACCGTGAATCGTAGAAGGCATGGACGTTGACGGGTCGCCGGGAGTCGTGCGGATCAGGAAAGACCCACATGGAGGTTGGGGACTCGTGACGGAGCGCCCGGAGGATCGTCACCGCGTCGGGCGGCAACGACAACTCCACCATCGTCCCGTTCGTGCCTTGGGGGATCAGGATGGTGCCGCGCTCCAGCTGCACGGATCGCCACAAGAGCGTGAACTGCTCCGACTGTTCCAACCCGGTGAGAATGGCGAAGCGAATCCAAAGACGATACGGTTGCCCGAAGGCCTGGCACACCTGCGCCTCTTCCTCCTCACTCAAGACGCGTAGCACGGGCGTGCCTTCCTTCGGCAGCGGAATACCGAGGCAGGGATCGACCGGCAGATAGGTCAACACCGTGCCCCAGGCCGTGACGCGCCGGAGGAATCGGAAATAGAAACCGACCGTGGAACCGGCACGAACCCCTGTTCGTCCCTCGGCGCGTACATGATCCAACGCGTGAATGATGCGCTGCGTCGTCAAGCCAGACGCGGGGAGCGTGCCGAAGTGCTCCACCCACCAGCGGGCATGCCGCACGTCTTCCCGCCGCCGATCGTTGAGGTTCGTCAACCGATACGTGTTGATCAGTTCGGCGGTGGTCATTGGTCTTTCTGCTTCGCCTGGGCAAGTAATCGCTCCAAGCGATCCAAACTAATCGCGCTCTGGCCAATCTTCGACATGAGCCGGAAGCCACGGGCACCGACCACACGGCCCCCAGCAATCGCGGTGCGGCTGTGCATGTTGGCCGGTTTGCGGAATTGCTTCATGTTCATGGGATCACCGTCCCGGGTCTGCTCCGGTGAGGGTCGGAACGCCTTCGACGATATACCGCCGGTTCGCACCACCGGCCAACTGGTTCTGAAGAGCGAGCAACGGTTCGAGGATGATCTCGGCGAGCAGCTCATTGAGACAGTTCAGCGCCTCAACCCGGGTGGAGAACGGTCCCACGCGTCGGGGATAGAGCCCGGTGATGTCCAGGCGGAAAAACCATCCCTCGCGGCCCGTCTCATCCTGTCCGCAAAAGAGCTGACTGGAAGAGAATGCTCGCTCGTGCCACTGCTCTATTGAATCGTGTTGGGTGGTCGACTCCTGCTTGACCATTTGTAACGTCCGTGCCATCGCTGCCTCGCTTTCCGGGCTTATCGCCCTTTGCGCCCCGTAGCTGGGGCTCGGTTGAATTCGCGTTCGACGAGACTTCGGATAAAACCGCTGGCCGTCGTGCCCTGCTTGCGCAGCGCGTCGAGCTTGGCTTTGAGCGGCTGGGGGAGCTGAATCAACACGCGAATCATTTTCACGGATCTACCTCCCCCTGGAACTATCTTTGTGACATAGATATCTTATAT
>JBKKDE010000078.1:0-2779 GCA_046708665.1 Candidatus Zixiibacteriota bacterium
GTCGTCCATGGGGCTGCGATTCCGGTCTACGGAATGAGTTAGAAGATACTCCCAAGACACCGACTTACTTCAAGATACCGTCGACCTTTGTAAAAGGTTGGTCCAGAATCACTCAATGAGCTCCGTACCGATTGTCGGACTCCAGAAGAAGGGGACCGCTAGCCCGAGCTTCCGATCGGGCCGTCCAGGGCGAAATCCAAGCCCGGATAGGAGTCAGACTACTTGATCGCGTGGGCGGCGAGTTGTATTCTGCGATCAGCGAAGCGTGCACTTGCTCATCACATTTCGGACAACAGGAAGACAATAGGAAGGCGGCGTGACCAATGCAGAAGTACCTGATTGAAGTCGATCATCCGGGTGACACTTACGCTTGCGCGCAAGTGATCAAAGTGTTTCTGGAGAGCGGTTCCCATTTTCTCGCGAATGCCGAGTGGGGATGTATGGATGATGTACACAAGTCCTGGTTCATGATGGAAGCAGACAACAGAGATGAGGCGTTGATGGTTGTCCCGGTTCAGTTGCGCCAATATGCCCGTGCTATTCAGTTATGCCGGTTCTCCATCCCGCAAATTGACGATATCCTCAGGCACCACAAGCCGACGATGTCATGAGTACGACACTGCCCTCAACAATCAATCTCACTGACAAGCTCGCATCATTCGACGAGCACTGGATTCCCAAAGTCGTTGGTGAACTGAACGGCCAGTTTGTCAAAGTGGTGAAGTTCAGAGGCGAGTATGTCTGGCACCATCACGTAAATGAGGATGAGATGTTCCTCGTGATTGATGGCCACATCGATATCCACTTTCGCGACAAGATCATCCCACTCGATGTTGGCGAATTCTGCATTGTCCCACGCGGAGTTGAGCATAAGCCGGTCGCCCACGAGGAAGCCAGTGTCTTGCTTTTTGAGCCTGCCACCACACGCAATACGGGTAATGTGGATCACGGATACACGATCGAAGCCACTGATCTCGAGAAGCTTTAACCCTACGCCCAGTCACACTCCGCCGGTATGCTCGAAAAGGGCACGCGTGTGGGCGCATGTTCTTTGGCGGGCAAAGTACCTGCGAAGTGGGTCGTGTCGCGTCCCCAGCGGGCGTTGATGTGATCCATCGCTTGCGAGAGCGCCAAACGCCGTGTGTCATCGAAGAGCGAGAAGTTGTGCATGCGGTCGGGGACGAGACCATAGAAAGTGATGCTCACTGATAGCGCCCGGTTCTTGCCGAAATCGGGCCGTTTCTTCCACAGTTGCTTCAATGTCTGCAGTAATGTCAGTGTGTCCTGGCATTCGCTGAACGATGCTTTCGCGTCCCAGCTTTGGTCATTTAAGAATCCGACCTGGACCACCATCCCGGTGCACCACCAGTTGTTAAAACGCAGCCGCAATGCCGCGCGATGCAGGAGCTTCTGTATGATGGCATAGGCGCCTTCCTCGTGACGCATGTCGGGGGGAAGGACATGCGAGTGGCCGAGCGAACTGTTCTTGATCTTCACATCGGGAATGTCGTGGCCATTGAGCCAGTACCAGAACCGTTCGCCGACAATCCCTCCCCACAAATTGCGCATATCGTCTTTCGACATCGCGCAGAGCTGCTGGACAGTGGTGATCCCGCGCGCCTGCAGACGTTTGTTCATGCGCGGGCCGATACCGGGGAGGTCTTCGGGGTCGAGGTCATAGAGTTTGTCGGGGAGGTCGCCTGCCTGGATCACGGTCAGCCCATCCGGCTTCTGCATGTCGGTGGCAACCTTGGCCAGCCACTTGTTGGGTGCCAGGCCAATGGAACATGTCAGAACCGTACCCACACGCTCCCGCATCACCGCCTTGATGCGGCGGGCGAGGTCGACCGCCACTTCGGGAGTACGCTCGCGGGCATCGAGACGGCAGGCCATCTCATCAATCGAATGCACCGCCGTCACCGGAATACACGTGTGCACCGCCTCGACAATCCTGTGGTGGTACTCGACATACCGCTGCGGCCGCGACTCGACAAAGACCACGTCCTTGGCCAGTCGCCGCGCCTCTTTGGGCGATGTCCCGACTCTGATTCCGAACTTCTTGGCCTCACGGCTGGCGGCGATGCAGCAGGAGGAATCGGCCATGATCGGCAGAATCCCGACCGGTTTACCCCGCAACTTCGGGTTAACCTCCTGCTCGACCGATGCGAAGTACGAGTTCAGATCAAGAAAGAGCCAGCGGAGTTGGTCGGGGGAGCGATCCATACAGGATTCTACGTCTCCAGAAAGTGGCTATGTATCACTTTGGAATGAGATTCCACTGGTGGAATGCGCCGTCAGAGGCAAGATTGCCAGAGTGGATAAGTGTTCGTGACCAGAAACGCACGGGGGTTCAAATGAGCAGGATACGTGTTATTCGAAGTGGGTTAGTAATGGTGGTCGCCGCGTCATTACTCGCCGGCTGCTCTTCAAGCACCGTGGTCACGCGCGTCGAGACCGACGAGCAGATTGATTTGTCGGGGCGTTGGAATGATACCGACTCGAAGTTGGTGTCGGAAGAGATGATCCGTGATTGTCTCAACCATCCATGGCTCTCCGAGCACATGACCGCCAAAGCCAAGAAGCCGGTGGCCATCGTTGGGTCAATTCGCAACAAGTCGCAGGAGCACATCCCGGTCGCGACATTTGTTGGCGATATCGAACGCGCGTATGTCAACTCCGGCAAGGTCCAGGTGGTTGCGTCGGCAGTGGAACGGGAAGACCTCCGCTCCGAGAAACGCGACCAGCGCATCAATGCCACCGAGTCGACGCTGAAGGAAAT
>JBKKDE010000079.1:0-11329 GCA_046708665.1 Candidatus Zixiibacteriota bacterium
TCTCCGTACTTCGTGACCGATCCGGATGGCATGGAAGCCGTGCTCGACGAGCCGGTCATTCTCATTCACGACAAGAAAATTGCCACGATGAAGGACATGCTTCCCTTGCTTGAGAAGGTTGCCCAGCTCCGCCGTCCGATGCTCGTCATCGCTGAAGATGTACAGGGCGAGGCGCTGGCGACGTTGGTCGTCAACAAGCTGCGCGGCACCTTGCGTGTCTGCGCTGTTAAGGCCCCTGGTTTTGGCGATCGTCGCAAGGCGATGCTCGAAGACATCGCGACCCTCACGGGTGGCGCGGTAATCTCCGAGGAGATGGGCTACAAGCTCGAAAACGCGATCCTGACCCAGCTCGGCAAGGCCAAGCGCGTGGTCGTCGACAAGGACAACACGACGATTGTCGAGGGTGCAGGCAAGACGGACGAGATCAAGGGACGCATCAAGCAGATCCGCAAGCAGATCGACGACACGACCTCCGATTACGACAAGGAGAAGCTGCAGGAGCGTTTGGCGAAGTTGGCCGGCGGTGTTGCGGTGATCAATGTCGGCGCGGCGACCGAAGTCGAAATGAAAGAGAAGAAGGCCCGTGTCGAGGATGCGTTGCATGCGACCCGTGCGGCGGCCGAAGAAGGCATCGTTCCCGGCGGCGGCGTGGCGTATCTGCGTTGCTTGAAGGCGCTCGATGGCATCAAGGCCAATGGCGGTGGTGAGGATGAGAAGATCGGCATTAACATCATCCGCAAGGCCGTCGAAGAGCCGATCCGCATGATCGCGGAGAATGCCGGCTTCGAAGGTTCCATCGTCGTCAACAGGGTGAAGAGTGACACCGGCTCGATGGGCTTCAATGCTCAGAGCGGTGTCTACGAAGACATGATGAAGGCCGGCGTGATCGACCCGACTAAGGTCGCGCGCATCGCGTTGGAAAATGCAGCGTCGATCGCGTCACTGCTTCTGACCACCGAAGCAATGATCACCGACAAGCCGGAGCGCAAGCAGCCGATGCAAGGCGGCCCTGGCGGCGGCGGTATGGGTGGAATGGGCGGCGGCGACTACGATTTCTAGGTCGTAACTGCTACGATAGTTCGGAAACAGGAACCCCCGCGTCTGAGAAGGCGCGGGGGTTTGGCTACTATGAATTGAGCTTAACGAGTCTTTGGGTATTTCCGCCACGGCAAGAACGCTAGAATCACTTCTCGGTTTGCTCGAACGCCTTCGGGTTCTCGTAATACCAGCCCCAGATTTTCGAGGGCGCTAATGTCACGCTGAAGCGTCTTGTCGGTTTTGTGATTGTATTCTCGGGCCAGCCTTGGTGAGAGCTCTCGAATCTCAGCGTAGGAGACAGACCGTGCCCCATCTCCCAGATCGAGTGCCAGCCACTTCTGTCGCGTCTGCGCAATGCTCTTCTTATCTCTAAAGATGTCGTGAACGTAGTTCTCCCAAGTGACATCCCATTGTTGATCACGAATCAATTCAATCTGTTCTCTGAGTCCGTCGACAAATCCTCCCACTGCATATTCCAGGAAAGGTAAAATATCCCCGCCTGACTTGCTGGCTGTGTCCAAGTGCTTATAGTAGTCCCGACGACTCAGATTGTAGTGATTGCTCAACAAGTGGGCTGCCGGTGTGGGGACTCCCGCTGAGAGGAGAATTTGAAATTCAACCAGACGGGCAGTTCTGCCATTGCCATCTCCGAACGGATGTATCCACGCCAGATAGATATGAGACAGTACTGCCTTAACGATTCCGTAAATAGTTTCGGTCCCAGGTGTCGCGGTGAAGTTAGTACCAGACAACCATGTGCAAAGTTTTTCCAGGAGATACTGGCAATCTTCGGGCGGCGCACCCCGGTACACGCTACCGACGACGACAGAGTGAGAGCGAATTTGGCCGGGTACAACTTCAGGCTCAAGCGGCAACCCTTTCAAAACTTGCCCATTCAGTTCTGCAATGAGACTCGGAGAAAGCGAGTCATCGCCAGTGCGTAGTTTCGCCTCGATCTGTTTGCACGCGTCCACGATGTTATCGATCTCAAGTCCAAGATATTCTTGTGATGCGGGGAGATGGAGACGGCCCTCAATGTGTCGCTTCACTTCGTCAACCGTAAGGGGATTGCCCTCGATGGCGGTTGTCGCTTGAACACCCTTGGCCAGGTAGAGCCGATGCAACATATCGGCGGTTGCCTTTTGGAGAGGTGAGCCGGCAATGTGCTCACACTTCGACGATGCCTCACCTAGCCTCATCCAGAGGGTGGGTGAGGCATTTCGTAGGTCAACTCTAAAGGTTATCCAAGGATGTGTCGTCTCAAATGTCCGCATTTATGTCCACCTATCATTTCGTTATATCCCAATAATCCTCAAGTATATACGGACTCTGTCTCTAACAATTTGTCCAAATTTATGTCCAGTAAAGTGTCCACTTAAATGTCCAGCAGTGCAGCAGAGCAAAGTCGCCTCGGCTGACGCAATTCCACATCCCACTTGACGTAATACCCATCCAACTTGTACATTGGCATCAGGTAAGAAAGGTCTCGGGAGAGGCCTGCCCCACACCGACGCGTTAGCGACGGTCCTCACACACCGTCGCGCAGTTACATAATTGTTGTTCGGCTTTCGGATTGCGGCCTTGGGCCGTGCTTACCGTGAAAGCCATGGTGAAGAAGAGAACCTACAGGGGCGTTGTGGCCATCCTTGCGGTGGCGACGGGAGTGCTTTGTCTCTCCGTGTCGGTCTGCGCGCAAAGCGGCTGGGGACTGCCGTGGGGTCACATGATCCCCACCGAAGTCGATCGCGATGCGCTCGCGTTTGATCCGAGCGCCGGGGCCTCCGTTGTCTTCGACCGAGGCATGATCACTGTCGGCCCTGGATTTAGGTTTACGTTCGAACGGCACCGCAGGGTTCAGATATTTCGCACCGATGCGTATCGCTTTGCCAACGTCGCCATTCCGTATCACTCCTCCGAGCAAATTGAATTCGTGGAAGCCCACACACTGGCCAAAGATGGCAGCAAAGTGGTGGTTCGTCCGACCGATATGCACGAGTCGCGTACTGGTGAATGGCGTGAGCTCGTCTTCGCATTTCCTGATGTCCAGCCCGGGTGCGTAGTCGAGTTCCGATACAAAGTCCGTTCGCACAATTTCTACTATTTGCGCCCGTGGGTTTTCCAGAGCGAGATCCCGACGGAACGCTCCGAGCTTTCGGTGAAGCTGCCAGAGAACTTTGAATATGCTGCGGTCGTCAATAATTCGGAATTCGTGTCCGGTCCGGACACGGTCGAGATTGCTTCAGTCAGCCACGAGGAGAGCAAGATTCGCCTCTTCACGTGGCGCGCGCAGAGCCTGCCACCATTGACGCCGGAGCCGTATATGGCGTCGATCCTCAACCACCGTGTACTTCTCGACTTCCAAATCGTGCGTTACAGAGACGGCGATAACGTGCGCGAGTTCTTTGATACGTGGGAAGACGTGGCTGGCCAGGTGAAGCGCGTGTATGGTCCCTTGCTCAAAGCCGATCCGTCATGGCCGGTATGGGGAGCAGTTCCTGAGGATTTGAGCAGTGTCGAATTGACCCGCCAAAAACGCGATCTTGCCCGCCGGATATACGGATTTGTTCGCGATTCGATCGCGCTTTCGGGTGTGGCAGTCTCGGTATACGACTCCGAATTGCGCACCGCACGTGAGGTGATGCACCAACGTCGCGGAAATCCACTCGAGAAGAATCTGCTGCTGGTTGCGCTGTTCCGATCCCACGGTTTCGATTCGTGGCCTGTCTTGATCTCGCGCCGTAGTCACTACCGTTTCGATATCCGCGATCATCGTCTCGAGCAGTTCGACCACGCGGTTGTGCTGGTGGATCTGGGAGACGAAGAGATTTTCTGCGAGACAGGGACACCGTCGGCGTGGTTGGGATACCTGCCGCCCAACGATCAAGTGGACCATGGCGTTGTCATCGGGCGCGAGGATGTCGAGCAAGTTATAGTCGAATTGCCCGCGCCTCCGGTTGATCATGAGGTCCTTGCCGATGGTGTTGTCGATATCAGACCCGATGGATCAGCTCATGGCACCCTGACGCTTCAACTCGGTGGGCAAGCGGCATACGAACTGATTTGCTCATTAGCAGATCAGGATACAGCCGGGTACCTGCATGAAAATTGGTTGACGGGGATACGCACGGGTCGCATCGGAATCGAACGCGACTTCGACAACGACTGGGCGCCAATCCGGCTGACCACTGAATTCGTTTGGCCGAATGCTGCGGACGTTGACGGCAACCGTATGCTGATTCGCCCCTCACTCATCCACGCTCTCGAAGCCAATCCATTCCTGACGTCACATCGCCGTTATCCTATTTCGTTTGATACGCCATGGAGCGAAGACTGCCGGATGGTGTGGCGTATTCCTGAAGGGTACCGGTTTGGCGAGCTGCCGTCCGGACGAGAGGTGATCGGGGATGGGTACGAATTCCGGGCATCGCTCCAGACAGAAGACAACTCAATCATTGCCTCGCGGTTTTGGCGTGTGTCGCAGCGTGATTTCGGTGTGAGGCGGTTTGAGGAGTTGCGTGAGCTATTCAACACCGTCAAGCTCGCTCAGCATGGCCCGTTGATGCTCTACCGCGACCGTTAAAAGTTCCTCTCCTTGTTTGACACGACGATCCAAGGGACCTTCATGGTCCCTTGTTTCGTTATTGGCTATGAGGAGACCAATCCGAGTATCATAGGAATATGCATCCTGACAGACTTCGAGTGATCGTCCGTTGGGCATCGCCACCACTCCTGGCAGCGGCGTTGATCGTGTGCCCGATCAAGGCGCGTGGCCAAGACCAAAGCGAGCTCCCCGCCGCCATTTATGAAGTGGATGATCGGACCGTGGACTGGTCCCCGGTCAAAGGACTGATTGTAACATCGCACCGCATTATTCGCGTCAATCGCACTGCCGGCAACGACGCCGGCCGTATCCGCATTTGGGACACATTTTTTCAAAAACTCAAGTCGTTCCAGGGCGAAGTGCGTGACACGACAGGACAAGTCCTGTTCCGGGTTGGTTTACCCGATGTTCGTGCGGTAGCGCCATTCAGCGAGTTTCGACTGTACTCCGGCGATATCGTTCGCGCGGTTGATCTTGTGGCGGCGCAACCCCCATTCGTGATTGAGGCGCGTTGGGTGGTCGAGATCGAGAACGCGTTCTTTTGGCCGGACTGGACATTCGAGGATTCGTGGCCGCGGCGACGCGCGAGCTACGAAGTGCAGTCCCCGCCAGACCAAGACGTCCGTTGGCACGAGGCCGCAAGCGGGCTGGCGCGCTCGACGCGGCAAGATGCGAGACGCGACATCGTACGCTGGGACATCGTCGACTGGACTCCGACAGACACAGATATAGCGGTGGTGGGGCCCCATCCACTCGTCCACATCGCCCCGGAGGAGTTCAAAGTTGGCCGGCTCAAGGGCCGCACCGATTCATGGGACGCACTGGGGCGCTGGTACTGGTCCTTGACGCGCGATCAGATTCAACTACGCTCCGAGCAGGAACACGAAATCGAACGTCACATTAAAGACAAAGTCGGAGATCGCGCCCGCGCCGCAGCGCTGAAGGATTGGGTATCCGATCAGTGGCGGTATGTCGCGATTGAAGTCGGCTTGGGTGGATGGCGTCCCAATCGCGCGCGCGACGTATTTGCGAACCGGTACGGTGATTGCAAAGACGTTGTTTTCCTTTGGATCGCGATGATGCGTTCGATCGGTCTGGAGGCCTATCCGGCGTTGGTGCGGGCGCGCAACCCGCTTCCGATCAAGGCAGACTTCCCCAAGGATTGGTTTGATCACGTGATCGGCATGACGGTCATCAATGGTGACACATTATGGGCCGACCTGTCGGATTCGCGCTACCCGCTCGGCACATTGCCGCGCGCGTGCGAGTCGCGTGGGGCATTGGTGGTTGGCGGGTTTGGTGGGCGGCTCTTGTGGACGCCGGACCGTAGCGCTGATCAGAATGTTATGACACTGCGGCTGGATGGCGTGCTGCAATCAAATGGTGATTTGTCGTTCACCGCGGGCGTGTATGCCAGCGGTCACTTTGCACGTCAATTGCCCTTGCAAGGACGCTTGAATCCGGAAATCTCTGCGGCGGTTATTCTCGGAGTCTCGACCACCGCGCTCGATGCGTGGCTCGATTCGATTTCTGTGGTATCCGGCGAGGCGATCTACGCGCATCTGCATGGAACGGTGCGCGGGTGGGCGTTGGCAGGGCGGAAGCAGATTGTCATACACCCACGGGTCGGCGGATGGGTTGTGAATGACACTCTTGGTCAACGGCCTGAGCCGTCGCTAGTCGATTTTGCGCAAAGGACCCATGACACGCTTGTTATCAAGACTCCCGAGGGTTGGACGCCGGACTTCTGGCCGCAAGCTCAGCCCTTGAGTGAGGTTACAGGCGAGTTTGTTGAGACGCGGTCATTCGAGAGCGGTCAGTTGCGAGTAATTCGTGATCTTCGCGTGCGCACCCCGGCACGAGAACCGGCCGATCGACGCTCGGCGGCGCGGGTGCGCAATCAATTCCGGTCGGCGGGTGAGGCCGAATGGGTGTTCAGGCGCGGAGATGAGGGGCCCGAGTCGGGTTCGCCGTGAGCGCTACGCCCCCTTAATCGGAATTCCCCGTTTCTTCAACTCCGCGACAAACTGGTCTGAATCGACGGCGATCTCCTGTGGAATCACACCGCGTCGTGTGATGCGGCCATCGCAGGCCATCTGCAGGATGATTGCTGCGGGAAATGCAGTTGTGCGCATCATGGACGTGAGATTGTTCGCTTGATCAAATTCGTCGACGATGTCGATCTGATGTACGCGATTCTCCCCGTTCTCGATTCCCTCAAATTGGACGCGCACCACTGTCATGTCGTGGGTACCCAATGGAACTCGCGCGGCGATCCTGTCCGCGATCAGCCGTCGTGGGATAATCTTTTGCCCATCGATCGTAATGGGTTCTGAGGAAAACAAGTCGAGATACAGCAGCCACTGCATTGCCTTGGCATGGCCGGGATAGCGGAGGGTCTTATAGTTGAGATTTACTACTCGCTTTGCATACGTCTGCGGTAGTGTTGACGTCCCGCCCGAAGTATTGAATGCCTCCAGAGTTCCAACGGGCGCGTCGAAGACTACTACCTCAACGTCCCCCAGAGGTTCTCCGACTACGCTCTTGCCATTGATCAGCGATACTGGCGGCTCGACGTATTCGTTGATCAGCCCCTCGACTGAGAATAGCCGTTCGTACTCGAATGGGTGGCTTGGATGAGCCGGCAAACCGCCGACACGAATTTTCACGGAATCCACCCAGGCGAACCGGTTGAGTCCCCACGCTGTCAGCACAGATACCATTCCTGGGGCCAATCCGCAGTCTGGTATGATCGTGATTCCAACCGACTCGGCATCCTTCGTCATGGCAAGTTCAGACGCGACTATGTCATTGTTGCCACCGAGATCCACCATGTGGGTCTTGGTCGCGATCGCTGCTTTTGCGAATTCGACATTAAAGCCATAGTGAATTGAGCAAAAGACTCCGTCGACACCCCCGAGTACAGATCGGACTCCAGACGAGTCTTTGGCGTCGAGTTTGAGCGTGTTCAATCGCGGATCGGGAAATCGCTCGCGAAAGGATTTCAACGCGTCGTCCGACGAATCGGTCACCGTTAGAGAGGTGACATCGGGGTTCCTGAGAAAATCGAATGCGGCACCTCGGGCCATCAACCCGGCGCCGAGAATTGCGAGCTTCATTGGGATTCTCCTCTTAGCATTTGTCACACGAAGGTAACGGATATGCCTCGGGTATTTCCAGCGATTGTCTGATAACGAGTTGGGCGGGGGAAATGTCCGGGAGTAGCCACGCATGTGGACGAACTCACGAGGGCTTGAACAGAGAGATAATTAGTGGATTTTTGTTTGTGCCGTTTCGATAGAAAGAGTGTTGAGGCGTATACTGCATCATGGAATGGGTTAGCCACACAGCCACCGGGTTCTTCATAGGGCAGTTGATGCTGAAAGAGGACGAACGTCCCAAAAGGGCGGGATGGTGGTGGGTCATCGCGTCGATCAGCCCGGATTGGCTGGAATGGGGGACGCGCTGGGTTGGGGATATACATCGCGGCGTGACTCATTCGCTCTACGTGTGGCCATTGCTTGCCCTCGCTTGGGCTGTGGCGGCGCGGAAATGGGGACGGCAGGAGACTCAGGAGTTCGCCGGCGCGGGAAAGATGTGGGTCGTATTTCTCGTCGTCGTTGGCTCGCACTTGCTCCTGGATGCTATGATGAACTACCGGTTTTATCCCGCGTGGCCGTTCTCTGACGCCACCTGGAATCTCGGTGTCATGCCACTGTTCGACATTTACATCGTGGTCGGCTGGCTGGGCTTATTGTGGGTGAACCGAAAACTGCGACTGACGTCTGCTGCTACGGCCAAGCTCGGCTTGGCCATCTTTCTGGTGATGTTCTCGGTTCGGGCGGCAGGCAAAGTACGCGCTCAATCATTGGCAAGTGACGTGGCCATGCTGGACAATTCCACCGACGCCGATACACGCCCCACCTATTACACTCCCTGGATCTGGTTCGTCCGCGATGGACGTGGCGGCTCGGAATGGACCCCTCTGAATATTGTGACTGGCGAGATTCTGACCGGATATGTCCGAGGCCGCGGATTTCCCCCGATCCCCGGTCGCGAGTTGATTAAGCTGGGAACCGACTGACAGTCAAAGCGGTGATCATATATCTCAATGTCAGACAGTGCGTTACGTGTGGAGTAAGTGGCCGAGTTGCGGGTAAAGTCAATAGCAGGTCGCGATTGGTCGATCTCCCTATAGAGACGCGTACTGAATGCTCTTGACAGTGAGGGGCGGGAGTATGATGATGAGAGTGGGACGGGGCGTTTCATCTCAGATTTGCACGGATCATCGCAGCCGGGCCATATGGTTTATTAGCATGAAGCGTTTAGCATTCGTGACATTTTTCGCTGTGTGCGCCATCGCGGGCAGTGAGCTACATGCTCAGGCCCCGGTTTCGGCGATTGGGCAATCTTCGAACACACAGCAATCGTTCTCCGGGGCGCCCAAGGTTGGCGATTTGGTCAATGCTCCTTCGGGATCTGGTTGGGGGCTGATCGATCCCTCACGGTTTCGCATGCGTCAGTCGTATTCGCTCAGCTACATGTCTGGCGCGGGTGGCTCCGGTTCGGTCGGCATGTACGTGAATAACATTGAGTATCAGCTGTTCAAGCCGTTGATGTTGCGGGTGGGATTGGGATATCTGCACCAGCCGTTTGGGTCACGGGGGGCTAACTCGGCCGGGCTGTCAGTCGACGATGGCTTTTTTATACCCAGCGCTGGCTTGGAGTATCGTCCGTCCGAGAATTTTCTGTTGATGGTGGATTTCCGTCAGTATCCGTCGGGCACGGCGCCCTACAGTCGCTGGGGATACGGCAATTGGACGCCGTACGGCCGCAGCAACTTGTTTGATGGGCGGTAGTCGATTCGCCGCGTACTGATTGATCCCGCCATCACCGACATCCACATTCCGATAAACTTATGAGACCATCTCTACGTTTGCGCAGGGGACTGAAGTCCGCCACGTCTTCCCGTTGGAAGTCGCGGTTGGTCGACATCGCCATTTTGGCGGCGGCGGCCGTAGTGTGTTTGTTCGTGTTCTCGTTTTCGACGCGCCTGTCCTATTCGCGTCCTGAAGTGCGCGAGGCGCCCGAGATCATTCGTGTGCAGGTGCTCAATGGCAGTGGCAGGGCCGGAATGGCACGTAAGGCCGCAGACCACTTGACCATGCTGTCTGTCGGACGGATGCGTTTCGACGCTATCGACGTTGGCAATTTTGATCGCGCCGATATTAAGAAGACATTTGTCATCAACCGCCGTCTGACCGCCGATCAGGTTTCCAGCATTACTTCAGCTTGGGGACTCGGCGATGTCGAACTTTCCGATGGCAGCGGACGGACGAACGACCTTGGAGTTGATCTAACAATTGTGCTCGGAGCCAATGTGCTCGAACCTGCCACGTCGGCTTCAGCAGAACCGCAGAGACCTTAGAGATTTCATGTTGTTTCCCACCCCCTCGACCCAAAGGAGGATAACACCATAACACCAGCGCGGCTGGCCTTACGCGCGGGCGAACTGGCCCGCGAGAAGAAGGCATTCTCCGTGCGCATCCTGGACTTGCGCAAGCGTTCTTCGGTCACGGATTTCTTCGTCATTTGCTCAGTGGATGCCGAAGTCCAGGCACGAGCTGTGGCCGACCACATTACCGACACCTTCAAAGCGAAAGACATTCGTCCCTGGCATACCGACGGCTACCGCGGTACCGGCTGGGTGATCGTCGATTTTGTCGATGTGGTCGTGCACATCTTCTTACCGCGCACACGCGATTTCTACGCATTGGAAAAATTGTGGGGGGATGCGCCCTCACGCGAACTGCCCGATGAATGAGAATGCCATACGGTGACGCGCTCGGCCACCATCATCCTCACCAAACGCCCGCAATGGGCACCAACAATCAACGAAAACAATTCACTGTGAACTGATTCCGCCAGAGGCGGAGTCGCAAGACCGCGAGGTGGTCTTCCTTGGACATTATTGAACTGAAATCAAAAACGATTGCCGAGCTTCTGGAAATAGCCGAGAAGCTCGACATCCCCGGCGTGTCCGGACTGCGTAAGCAGGAACTAATCTTCAAAATTCTCGAGGCGAATACTGAGAAGGATGGACTGATCTTTGCCGAGGGTGTTTTGGAAATCCTCGAAGAGGGGTATGGCTTCCTTCGTTCGCCCGATTACAACTATCTGCCCGGCCCCGATGACATCTATGTCTCACCGTCGCAGATCAAACGCTTTGACCTGCGCACTGGCGACACGATCTCGGGCCAGGTACGTCCGCCGAAAGAGACTGAGCGTTACTTTGCGCTTCTGAAGATCGAGGCGGTCAACTTTGAGAATCCCGATGTCGCCAAGCACAAGATTCTCTTCGACAACCTGACCCCGCTCTATCCGCAATCGCGCTTCAATCTCGAAACTGATCCGAAGGACATGTCGACACGCATCATCGACCTGTTGGCGCCGATCGGACGCGGCCAGCGCGGACTCATTACCTCGCCGCCGAAAGCCGGTAAGACGATCATCCTACAGAAGATCGCCAATTCGATTTCGACGAATCACCCTGACGTCAAGCTGATGGTTCTGCTGATCGACGAGCGTCCTGAAGAAGTGACCGATATGAAGCGTTCGGTCAAAGGCGAGGTTATCTCATCGACATTCGATGAGCCGCAGGAACGTCACGTGCAGGTTGCCGACATGGTG
>JBKKDE010000080.1:0-2602 GCA_046708665.1 Candidatus Zixiibacteriota bacterium
ACGTCGCCCGGATACGCCTCGCGTCCCGGGGGACGGCGCAACAATAGCGATAACTGGCGATACGCCACAGCGTGCTTGGATAAGTCGTCATAAACACAGAGCACATGCTTGCCCTGCACCTTGAGGTGCTCGCCGATAGTCACGCCGGCGTAGGGAGCGATAAACTGCAACGGTGCCGGATCGGTCGCCGAAGCAACCACCACGGTCGTGTATTCCATCGCGCCGTTCCTGCGGAGAACTTCAACGACCTGCGCAACGGTCGATGACTTCTGCCCGATGGCAACGTAGATGCAAAAAATATCTGTGTCTTTCTGATTAATAATCGCGTCGATGGCAACCGCGGTCTTTCCGGTTTGACGGTCGCCGATGATCAGCTCGCGCTGGCCACGTCCGATGGGAATCATCGAGTCGATGGCCTTGAGACCGGTCTGCACCGGCTGGGTCACGGGCTGACGCTCGATCACCGAAGGCGCAATCATCTCAAGATTGCGAAATTTGTCTGTGACAACCGGACCGCCGCCATCCAACGGCTGGCCGAGCGGATTCACCACGCGCCCGATGAGCGCATCGCCGACGGGCACCGAGGCCACACGTCCGGTGCGACGCACAGTGTCGCCCTCTTTGATGAGACGATCGGAGCCGAAGATGGCACAGCCGACGTTGTCTTCTTCGAGGTTGAGCACCAGACCCATGATGTCGCCGGGGAAGGTGACGAGTTCGGACATCATCGCGTCATCGAGGCCCCAGACGCGCGCGATACCGTCGCCGACCTGCAGCACGGTTCCGACCGACTCCATCTCGAGCTTGCCCTGATATTGGCCAATTTCTTTGGCAATTACTGATGATATTTCTTCAGGCTTTAAAGCCATTTTCTCTCCCTTACGCGGCCTGATGCACTTTCAATGCCGACAGCGAGTCCCGTAGGCGGGACAAGTCATGACGTACGGATTGATCAATAATTTCGCCGCCGATGATGACGATCACTCCGCCCAAAACCTCGGGGTCAACCTGCACACGGTGACGCACTTTCTTGCCGGACACTTTTTCAAGCTTTTGGACAATGCGTGAGACTTCGTCGTCTTTGAGCGGTACCGCCGTGGTGATTTCCGCTTCCACAACTCCACGCGCCTCGTCGAGGAGTTGCCCGTACATTTCGATAATGCGCGGGATGTGTTCGGTGCGTCCCTTGTCGATGACGAAGAGCATGAAGTTCAGGACGGCTTCGTGCGCGCCGGCCAGCACTGTGCGAACCAGCTTGTGCTTGTCTTCATCAGGAATCTGCGGCGCCGCAATGACCTTCAGCAGACTGCGATCGGCCTTGAACACCTGGCCGAGCGCGGAGAGGTCCGCCCACAGCACATCCTCAATCTTGCGCTCACGTGCGAGCAGGAAGAGTGCGTTGGCGTACTTTTTGGCGACGCGTGATTCCACTTAGTTGTTCCGTCCCGGGTTGGCCTTCTCAAGTTCATCGATGAATGTGTTGACCAAGCGACGGTGCCCTTCCTGATCGAGAGTTTGACGAATGACGCGCTCGGTGGCGGTCATTGTCATGTTGACGATTTTCTCTTTCAGTTCAACCTGGGCTTTGGCGACGTCGCGTTGGATGTCTTCACGGGCCTTGTCGATGATCTTTTTGGCCTCCGCGCGCGCTTCCTCGCGGATGTCCTCAGCGAGTTTGCGTCCTTCGTTGGCGCCTTCCTGAATGCGCAGGCGCTTTTCGTTATCGATATCCTTCATTTGCGCGGTGAAACGCGCCGCGGTCTCCTCCGCCTCGCGCCTTTTGGCGGCGGCGGTGTCGAAGTCCGACTGGATCTTGGCGCGGCGTTCTTCGAGGACTCCCAAGAACGGTCCCCATGCGAACTTCCGCAGCACCCAGAGCATGATCAGAAATGCGATCATGTGGGTGATTATCTGAATGATATCGACACTCATAACGTACGCGTCCCTTGCTGTAACGGGCCAACAGCGCCTGACGGGATCATCGAACTATCCCGCGACCATTACTCCGCTGCACCTGGTTCCGGGCAGCGGGCCGTACTACTGGATGCGTCCCTGAAGAATAAAGAACGCGACCAGCGCGTAGATCGTGAGCGCCTCGATGAGCGCGCAGCCGATGATCATACCGGTCTGGATCTTGCCGGCGGCTTCGGGCTGACGGCCCATGGCGTCCATTGCGGCGGCCACGGCCTTACCGAGTCCGAAGGCCGAACCGATCGCGGCCAGCGCCAAGCCGAACGGCAGCGCCAGGGACAATGCGGTTTGGAATGTCATGTTGTTTCTCTCCTTCTTGTGGTTCTTGTTATTCGTTCACCGACTTTATCAATTCAACTTTAGTGATGCTCGTCGTGCTCCGCGATCATCATCGAAAAATAGACTGAGGACAAGAGCGTGAATACCAACGCCTGAATGGTGCCTGTCAAAAGCGCCAGAAACATGAATGGCAGATGCAGCGGAATACCAATCGGCGAGTGCAGAAATGCCGTGGCCGCCACACCGAGACCAAGGAATGCCGCGAGCAAAACGTCCTCGCCGGTAATGTTGCCGAAGAGACGAAGCGAGAGAGACAGCGGCTTGGCCAGTTCGCCGATAATGTGAATGGGCA
>JBKKDE010000081.1:0-13028 GCA_046708665.1 Candidatus Zixiibacteriota bacterium
ATCGATCAACCAGATCGCACCATCGGCGGCACGGATCGCGCCTTCGGATCGTTCGATGCCGATTTTCTCTACCAGATCAGTCGCTGCGCGAATTCCCGCAGTGTCGACAATGCACAATGGCCAGCCATCGAGATTGATGTACTCGCGCAAGACATCGCGTGTGGTGCCGGGAATGTCGGTGACAATCGCGCGTTCATCTTGAGCCAGACGATTAAAGAGTGTCGATTTACCGACATTCGGCGGCCCGGCGAGCACCACAACAAATCCCTCGCGCAGGACACGTCCACGTTGATATCCCAAGAGCAAATGATCGATGCGATCGTTGACACGACGCAAACGGTCGACGACAGTCGCAAGTTCTTCCGGCGGCAAATCCTCTTCAGTAAAGTCGATCCCCATTTCCAATCGTGCCAATGCCGCGACCAATTCGGCGCGTAAAGCGATCACTTCCTCATGCAACGCCCCCTGCAGCTGCGCCAGTGCCGCCGACGCGGCTTCATCGGTCTTGGCGTCGATCAGGTCGGCGACCGCTTCGGCCTCGGTGAGATCGATGCGACCGTTGAGAAACGCCCGAAGTGTGAACTCCCCCGGTTGCGCCATCTGCGCGCCGCAGGCAATCATTGCGCTGAGGAGACGACGCATAACCACCGGCCCGCCATGAGTCGAGAACTCGACCATGTCTTCGCCGGTGTATGAGTGCGGGGCGCGGAAGACTGTTGCGAGGACTTCGTCGATGGGGGAGTTGTCGGCGAGGTCGTGCGCGTGGCCGTAGTGGACGGTGTAACCGGAAGCAGCTTCAAGTCGCGCATCTGATGGTGATCGGAACAGTCTCTCCGCGACTTCTACCGCGCGCGAACCCGACAGACGCACCACTCCCAACCCACCCCGACCGATGGGAGTGGCGATGGCGCAAATAGTTGTTGACGGATCGATCTCGGCTCCAAGCATGGGCCCAATATACGCTCCGGCGCGTGGTCGTGGCGCAACGGTCGCACAGGACCTCCATTCTCGTCCTAATTTTGGGGGATTACGGCGATCTCAAATACGTTCACCAACGTGTCGCTGTAAAAAGTGGAATCAATCGACTTGCTGTCCGTATTGACCACCAAGATTCCCGGCTTCGAAAGTCGTGCAGCTATGTACGCCCTTGGCAGTGTTTGATGAAATGCGATGTCCTTCAGGTATAGCGAATGCTCGGGGAAGAGCTGGTTGTGACCAAGCGTATGGATTGTGTCAACAGGCGCTCCAGTACTTGCATCTAGTACCAAAACGTAACCGAGGTCGTCTGATGGCCATATTATGGAGTACCATGACTGAGTTATCCATACCTCTTCGCCGTCAGGTCGAATGGCAATAGATCCCTTGTCTGTTGCCACTGCGGTCCGAAACAGGCAATCGCCAGATTGAAGACCGAAGCAAAAGATCGCGAATCCTGCATCATCAGCAGCGAGTAAATAAATGTAGTTGCCATCTGGCGAGAGTACGGGTGGAACTTGGCATGTAACCCTACCATCAGTTTGCGGAGACTTGAATGTGAAGGAGTCCGTAATCTCGCCAGTTGGCATTGAAAGTGATAGGTATGAGTCGGACTGTTCCTGGTATGGATTGGCCCTTCTACGTGCGATCGCGATTACCTCGTTAGAATCGTGCGGTGTGAGAAGAAACTCGTATCCCTGACCGATAGCATGTGCTCTCTCCCCTGATGGAACCTCGTATACTATCGTAGAGTCGATTCTTGTAGCGACGAGAAACGCCGCGGTACCAGAGAATGCCTGATGCCAGCACTTGGTAGGAACTGATGCAACAAGATCAAAGTCAGCTCCATTGAACAACGTAATCAAATGGCTCTGTGAGAGGACAGAGAAGTACCTACCATCGTTCGTGGCCGTCAAAAAGTACGCGTTTGGATCTCCCGTATCCTCTACACGGTGAATGCGTGCTCCTGACTCAGCATCGAAAGCCTCGAGTGCCATCCCGCCAGGCTTTGCAATTGTCGTGAGTAAGGTGTAAGTCGCACTTGGCGGCGATACACTCTTATCATCCCCACAACTCGCGAGAACGCTAGTCGCGATTGCTAGAAGTGGTATCTTGTTACGGATGAAGGACATGTGATTACTTGAGTGCGTCCACGAGGTCCTATCACCAAGTTAACGCATTCTGAAGTGACACGCGGACGATTCGATGAGTACGCCTCGCGGTAAACTTCAAGAGTGACCCTTACGCCGTCTTCGTGCTGACGATCTTGCCTGTCCCAACTTCGCCGTCGGTTGAAACCGGGTCATTCTTCGAGGGATGCCCGATCAGCCACACCTGTTCGATGATTGAGAAGATGTTGAACATGGTCCAGTACAGCGTGAGACCTGCCGGGAAGTTGCGGAACATGAACCCGAAGATGAGCGGCATGAGATAAAGCAGCAATTTCTGTTTCGGATCGGTGGCCGACAGCTTTTGTTGCACAAACATGCTAACGGTCATGATGATGGGCAGGATGTAGTACGGGTCCTTTTGCGATAGATCAGTAATCCAGCCCATAAAGCTGGCGCCGCGCAACTCAATCGAGGTTTGGAACACCTGAAAGAGCGCGTAGAAAATCGGCATCTGCGGCAACAATGGGAGACAACCGGACAACGGGTTGATCCCCGCGTCTTTATAGAGCTTCATCATCTCCTGATTCATGCGCGCCGGATCGGATTTAAACCGCTCCTTCAGCTTTTCCATCTTCGGGGCCATCTCCTGCATCTTGCGCATGGAGAGAACCTGCTTCTTGGTTAGTGGATGGAAGATCGCTTTGATAATGAGCGCGAAGACGACGATCACGATGCCGTAGTTCGAGAAGATCGAGTACAGAGTCTGGAAGAGCCAGAGCAGCACAAGCGAGAAGGGCCGTACCACCCAGCGCCATCCGAGATTGACCATCTCGTCCAGCCCAAGATTGTACGACTTGAGCAAGTCGTAATCGATCGGACCCATGTAGGTGCTGAATGCCTGATCGATCGGCTCACCGGCGCGAACTTGCGTGGTGACAAAAGCGGAGAACTCTTTAATCGTATACTTCTGTCCAGCGAAGGAATACGGACGTTCCCCGGCTTCTACGCGAAACGCCTCACCCTCATGCGAGCGAGGGATCGTTGCGCTCACGAAATATTTCGTGCGCACCGCCGTCCACTTGGTCTCGCCGCTGTAGGTAACGTTTGGTTGCTCCCGGTCAAAGTCGCCGACTTTTTCGAGATCCTTCTCACCCATCAATGCGACGGCGGCGAAGTCGCCGTTATCGCCGTCGACATCGGGTTCCGTCGGCCAAAGCCCACCAGACCAACCGTATGACAACTCGCGCTCGACGCCATCTTTCCAAGGTTCATCCACTTGCAGGCGAGTTCCAAAGTCGTAGCGATCGCCGTGAAACGAATAGGTGATCTGCCAAATAGAACCGGCCGTGGTGTAGGCGGTGAAGCTCACACTCGAGGAGTCGTTCTCCGACAGACTAACTACTGACTCCCGGCAGTCGAACGCCGCCTCGGAGAGCTCAATCTTGTCGCTCGAAAATCGGAAACGTGGCCCCATGCCGTCGGCGGCATCGATTGAGTCGAGCAAGACAATCGGCTTCCCAACCCGGGAAGCATCGGTGTACTGATATTCCTTCAGAACAAGATAGACGAGTCGTGCTCCCCGTGAGCTAAAGACAGCGTCGTACTTGGGTGTTGAAACCGTGATTAGACGTTCGCTCCAATCGGGTTGCTGTAAGAACCCACCCGAAACAGAGTCCGTCGTAGCATTGTATCCAATTGTATCAGATTGTGTTACATCGTCGACAATTGCGACCGGTGCCGACTCGGGGGTGCGATTCGACTCTACAACTTCTTCTGGGGGTTTCGGAGCAGGTGTGTAGCCGATGTACTCCCAATAAATCGGCAAAAGTAGCACCAGTGCCAAGAGTACTCCAAAGGCCACGAATGCTTTGGAATCAAACGGTTTAGGACTATCACTCATCTCATCACCATTAAGTTAGTTAGCATGCTCCACCGGATCGTAGCCAAACGTTCCACCCGGGCGGCATCGCCAAATCCGCTTAAGTGTCATGGCTGTACCTTGTTTAATGCCTTTCGTTTGCAGTGCTACAATCGCGTAATCCGAACACGTCGGGTAGTGGCGGCAACCGCCCCCAATCCACAGAGGTGCGATCAAGTGCTTGTAGGCGCGGATTAACGTAACGCACACGAAGACCGCAAGGCGACTAGGCCTGGTCATTAGTCACCTGCTTCTGTTGCGACCGCGCCATCAACGATCTTTTGGAAAATTGGAGAGCCGAGTCGACTTTTGCGAGGAGTTCGAGAAACGGTGCGGCGGCAACGGTACTTTCGTTCACACGGAAAATGACGCGCGCGGGACCTATCGGCCAGGCATCCCGTTGAATCCGTACTGCCTCACGAAGCCGGCGTTTGATCCGGTTGCGGAGTACCGCCGGGCCCGCATCGCGCGAGACAACGAATGCAAACTGTGGCATATGCGACTGTTTGCTCGACGGAGGTACAGCGCATACAACACGAAACCCGTCGTAGCGTTTACGTACCGATTGGCCATCCTGCATGGCTTGACGGATCGCCAACGGGCTCTTCAGTCGGAATTGTCGGGTGAATCGAAACGGTTTACCGTCGAAGGATGGCGTAGCGTTCAATGCAACGACCATTACTTGCTGGATGCCTGAACGGTCAAACGCTTGCGTCCCTTGGCGCGGCGACGTGCCAACACGGCGCGGCCGTTCTTGGTCGACATCCGCTTGCGGAATCCGTGATCGCCGAGCTTCTTTTTATTCGATGGTTGAAATGTACGCTTCATGTTTTCCCTTCATGAGCTAAGCCCAGACTTGCAAAGATACACGTTTAGCCCAGCCGATCAAGGGCGATATGGTAGTTTCTCTGGTAAATCGTTCTCACGGCCAACGCTGGCGGCCTAAGAAGACAACGGACGCATATACAACTAATTATGCTATATCGTGTTATCGTGCTACAATCATTCTGCAACCGTCGCGCTCCGAGCGATATCAGTTTCGTCATATTCGATGACAAGGGCTTTGTGTGAACCGATAAAATCCCCTGCCAACCCGACATCATAGTGCGCCCGGACTCGGACTCCATCAAGCGGCCCCAGAAGTAACTCCGCACTATAGCGGTCCAACGATCGTGAACGAAGTTCACCGAGGGTGCGCGTGAGCATCGCCCGGCGCATCGAGCGATCTGCTGAAAACCAACCGGCGGAATCGAACGGTTGGGATCCGAGAACGGGACGTCTGCGGCTGTACAGCACTTGGCTGATCTGACCATCGCGATCAAACGAAAAAACCACGCACAGTCGCGAAGAATCCTCGACTGCCGCCCTCGGCTCTGGGAATGACTCGGGATCGGCTGGGCCGAGGTCATACCAAAATTGACGCTCATCGAAGTCCGGACGACCGAGGTAGTGCTCGACATCGGATCGGGGAAAGTCGACAAATGTAGTTTGAGCCAACAGCGACTTGAGCATACGCCCGCGATCGAATCCGCCGGATGTCATCCACCGTTCTATCTGGTATGGAGCCGGACGAAACCGCAGCCACACGCCGAATGCAGCAATGGCAAGCAACGCCACCGCCATCAGCAACACGGCTCGCGACATCCAGTCGTGCTGCAATGGCACAATCTGCGGCTCGCTTGACAGAAGCGGCGGACCTTTGGGCCCAAGCTCGCTGGGAAGTCCGGTTTTCGGTCTCATAATAGTAATTGTACGAATTGCCCGGGCAGAATGTCGGTGGAGATGTTACCTCGAGACACCGTGTTAGACTGTGCTTAAGGAAAGAGTAGAAACGCCATTGTCACGATGCTGGCATAGGCGACAAAGATGATGATCTCGTAGCCCATGATGTCCTTGAAATCGAGCTTCGCGACTGAAAGCAGAGGCAACGCCCAGAAGGGTTGGATGAGGTCGGTTGCCATATCCCCCCATGCGTAGGCGATGACTGTTTTCGATGCGGATACGTCCAGGGTCTTGGCGGCTTCGATGATGTACGGTGCCTCTATCGCCCACTTGGATCCACCGGACGGAACGAAATAGTTCACGACTCCCGAGTACCAGTAGACAATCGCGGGATAGGTATGCTGAGTAGCGATTGATACGAGCGCATTCGCCAACGACTCGGTCAATCCGGATGACTTGATGATTCCGTACATGCCGGCGTAAAACGGGAACTGAACAACAATACCCCACAACAGCTTTCCGCCCCCAGCCGCGCCCTTGAGGAATGACGCTGTGCTGGGATGCAATAGAATGCCGAGAAATAGCGCACTGAAATTGAAAGCGTCGAGCGTGAGCGATCCGCCTTTGATGAAGAAGTGCCACACTACCCAGCCGAGTCCGAGGGCTCCGAAGATCGCGTTCATCACATAGGAATACTCGAGTCTCTCGGAAGGGGTCGGATTCTGCGGACGTCTTGGCACTTCAAAGTCTTCAAACCCTGCAAGCAGTTCGGGGTCAATGGGTACCGTACGCTCCTTACGCGGGTGGAGAAGCGGTGTGAAGAAGCACAGAAAAACAAAAACGACAGCCACCAAGATCAGGTTGAAGGGTGAGAAGATCGTTTCGCCGACTGGAATGACCCCCATCTCCGCTTCGAGAAAATGTCCCGGAGTTGCCACGAGCAAAGGCGCCGATGCCGACAGCCCCGCATGCCATGTGCATCCCATTCCGAGGTAGGCGCAGGCCACGAGCAATCGGTAGTCGACATCGCGTCTCTGAGCGGCAATAAACCGTACCATTAGTGCCGCGCCAACAATTGATAAGCCCCAATGAAACCATGACAACACGAGGGAAATTATGGTCATGGTTACAACGGCCGACTTCGGACCTTTGGGGATGCGCGCTATAGCGCGAAGCAACCGCCCCACGATTGGTGAGACCGCAACAACATATCCCGTAAACACGATCATGCACATCTGCATGCCGAATGACAAAAGCGACCAGAAACCATCGCCCCAGAATCCGACACACTGCACCACGGTGGAATCCGTGACCAACAGCGCTGCCGCGAATACAAACAGAGTAAGGAGGCAAGCGACAACAAAAGAGTTTGGGATCCAGCGAATCGACCAGCGTGTGAGTCCAGCGGCCACCCGCTCGAGAAGGTTCATCAGGGAAAGATGGGAATTGGGCCGTCGCATGCAAATGCGAATCGTGACAGGGATAGCCCTGTCGTGGATGGATTATCCGGTCCGGATGGCGTATCTTGGTTGCGATTGACGAAAGGAGCGCGACATGGAGACTCTTCAGCTCAGCGATGAGGTCATCGCCGGCTTGACGGACGATCAGCTCACAGTACTACAGGACCTTGGCGAACTGGCGGCCAAGCAATTCAAGCTGTCCAAAGACATCGAGGGCTTCACGTCGCAACTTCTCGCGACTCAAAAACAGATGGGATTTCAGACAAAGGCCATTCCGTCCGGACTGCACGAAGACCCGGAGTTGCTCTCGTTGGTTACCATCAAGGAGCGCTTCAAACTCAGCAGCGTCACGGAACAAATTCGCAGAACGCTAAAACGCGCAGTGGATGTGGGCCTTGGAAACCTTGCTGTGATCCAGAGGCAGTGCAAACTCTATAACGTGGACTGCAACATAGTCTGACCATACACCCCGTTCACTCTCTAAACGAAAGCGTCGCAATCTATCATGCTAAAAGTTGGAATTATCGGACACTCGAAGTCGGGCAAGACGACGATTTACAACGCCGTAGCGGGAGCTGATGCCGACGTCGACGCGTATCTCGGACGGGAAGAAGTTCGCCGCATTATGGTCAAGGTGCCAGATGAACGGCTGGATCGCCTCTTCACACTCTTCAATCCGCCCAAGAAGATCAACGCCGAGATCGAGTACATCGATTTTCCGGCGCTGACCGGCGACGCAACAGAAGTGCAGTTGCTTCCTCCGGCAATTCGGGATCTCGACATGCTCGTCGTTGTGTTGCGTGAGTTTGGGGACAAGCCCGACCCGACTCGCGATTGGCGCACCATTACCGACGAATTGATTTTGGCCGACCTTGTCGTCGTTGAGAAGCGCATGGTTCGACTCACCAAAGAAGTCGAATCGGGACGCATGGAAAATAAGCTTGAGTATGACGCGCTCCTACGCTGTCAGAAAGCGCTCGAAGACGGCAAACCGATCCGTACCGTAACGATTACGCCACTGGAAAAGAAGACCATACGCGGCTACGGGTTTGTCTCAGGCATGCCTGTTATGGCATTAATCAATGCCTCAGACAGCGGGTCGGCTAAGCCTGCCGAGGAGTGGGCGAAAGCACTCGACCTTGGTCCGTTGGCCGGGGTGCACATCGTACGAGGCAAACTGGAGGCGGAGCTGGCGACATTTAACGACGCCGACCGTGCCGCATTCATGTCCGATTACGGCCTGACGGCATCGGCACTCGACGGGATGATTGCCGCGAGCTACTCGCTCTTGGGACTGATCACATTCTTCACCGGCGGGTCAGAGAAAGATGTTCATGCCTGGACCGTCCGGCGCGGCGCGGCAGCTCCCGAAGCCGCTGGGGCGATCCACTCCGATTTGGAGCAAGGCTTCATCCGGGCCGAGGTTACACCGGTCGAGGAGCTTCTCTCAAACGGGTCATTGGCAGCGGCGAAAAAGGTTGGCAAGTCGCGCTTGGAAGGCAAAGAGTACATCGTGGTTGACGGTGATTATATTCTGTTCCGCTTTAATGTCTGACCCTCCTAACCCTAGATCTCATCCCGAGTAACCCCCATGCTTCTCGAGCTGGCGACCGTTGGAACTCACTCACGGTTGCCTTGTTAATCGCCTTGACGGGTCCTTCCGACATATAATGTAGGTAGGGCAGAGCCGCCTCATCGGGATCGATTTGCAAATCGGGCGGCCATAACCAATGCTGAACAGAGGGCCACAATCATGTCCATAATCGCTACCGAAGCTCCTCCGAAACCGAACACTGTTCCTACAGCCGAGTTGGACCAGCTCCCGATGTTGCCAACAAAGGGCACCGTGGTGTTTCCGGGGATGGTGTCTCCCCTTCTGATCACGGAACAAAAATACGCGCGGCTGATTGACCAAACGCTGATGCGCGGACGCCTCATCGGTTTGGTTGCTCAGAAGAACCCGGATCAGAATGATCCCGACGCCAACGATCTCTATAAGATTGGAACGGTCGGTTCGATATTGAAGATGCTTCGCTTTCCCGACGGTTCGGTGCGATGCCTTGTGCAGGGAATGACGCGCTTCTCAATCAAGGAACTGATCCGAACGTCACCGTACGCTGTCGTACGCATTGAAACCCACGATGACGACACGCTGCGCCCGGTGCCGGTTGAAGCCGCCATTCGCAATACGCTTGAGTTGTTGAAGAAGGCAATCGATCTGTCGCCGACGTTGTCGGAAGAATTACAGGTTACGGCCATCAACACCGATGATCCCGGCAAACTTGCCGACTTGATTGCGGCCAATCTGAATATCAGTACCGCCGACAAGCAGGATGTCCTGGAAACATTTGACATTCTGCGCCGGATAGAAAAAGTTACCGGATTCCTCAATAAAGAAGTCGAAGTGCTCGAGCTGTCGCGCAAGATCCAGTCGCAGGCGGCCTCCGAGATGGGCAAGATGCAGAAAGAATACATTCTGCGTGAACAGTTGAAAGCCATCCAGAAGGAATTGGGCGAGCAAGACGATCATTCGCGTGATGTCGAAGAGTTCCGTCGGAAAGTCATAGACTGCAAGATGTCCCCGCAAGCATGCGAGGCGGCTGAGAAGGAATTGGACCGCCTCGAGCGTATGAATACTGCATCGGCGGAGTACACGGTTACGCGGACGTACATCGATTGGCTGGTGTCGTTGCCGTGGGACAAGAAGACTGCTGACAATCTTGACCTGAAACACGCGCTACGCATTTTGGATGAAGACCACTATGGATTGGAAAAGGTCAAAGACCGTATTCTCGAATTCCTTGCCGTTCGCAAGTTGAAGGATTCGGTCAAGGGCCCGATACTCTGCTTTGTTGGCCCTCCCGGAGTCGGCAAGACGTCGCTGGGCCGCTCGATCGCACGTGCCATGGGCCGAAAGTTTGAGCGCGTCTCATTGGGCGGCATGCGCGATGAAGCCGAAATCCGCGGGCATCGGCGTACATACATCGGCGCATTGCCCGGGCGTATCATTCAGGGGTTGCGACGTTCGGGATCGAAGAATCCGGTTTTCATGCTCGATGAAATCGACAAACTCGGCGCCGACTTCCGCGGCGATCCGGCATCGGCTCTTCTCGAAGTGCTCGATCCGGAGCAGAACAGCATGTTCTCGGATCATTATCTCGATGTCGGATTCGATTTGTCATCGGTGATGTTTATCACGACTGCAAATCTTCTGTATCCGATTCCATCGGTCCTGCGCGACCGGATGGAAGTAATTGAAATGCCGGGCTACACTGATCTGGAGAAAACCCAGATCGCCAAGCGTTACCTCTTGGAACGCGAACGCGAGAATCATGGGCTGAAGCCCAAGCAAATTTCGATCACCAGTGAGGCCATCGGACGAATTCTGCGCGACTACACGCGCGAATCCGGGGTGCGCAATCTCAATCGGGAAATCGCCACCGTGTGTCGCAAAATCGCCCGCAAAGTGGCGAGCGGCAAACGTGGTAAGACGATCGTGGATGCCAAAGATGTCCCGACATACCTCGGCCCGGTGAGGTATATCCCCGAGTTCGTCTCACGCATCGGTCAGATCGGCGTGGTGCCGGGCTTGGCGTGGACGTCAGCAGGCGGCGACATCATTTGGGTCGAGGCGACCAAAATGCCAGGCAAGAAGACCCTGACCTACACGGGACACCTCGGCGAAGTCATGCGCGAGTCGGTGCAGACGGCATTCTCGTGGGTGCGCTCAAACCACAAATTGCTCGGACTAGAACCGAAGATCTTCGACGAATACGACGTGCATGTCCATGTACCCTCGGCGGCAACGCCCAAAGACGGCCCATCCGCCGGAATCACGATGGCGACAGCGATCGCTTCGATGTTTACAGAGCGTCCGGTCGTGCCGCGTCTCTCAATGACCGGCGAAATCACGTTGCGCGGCCTTGTCGAGCCAATCGGCGGACTGAAAGAGAAGTCGCTGGCGGCGTATCGCTCAGGTATTACAACGGTGCTCTTTCCCAAGGACAACGAGAAGGATTTGGTCGAGATACCGGCTGAGGTGAAGGAGAAGATCACCTTCATCCCGGTCGCGAATGTCGCCGATGTCATGCGCAATGCGCTGGAACCGGTTAAGAAAGTCGCAGCCAGAAAGAAGCCCGCCAAGAAGACGGCGAAGAAATTTTCCAAGACCCGCTCCAAGCGCTGACATCACGAAAACCGTCATTCCAGGTCTCACGGCTCTATCGTGAGACCTGGAATCTTTTTCCTCCGTACAGCAAACAAAGATTCCAGCCCTCACAAAGAGCGCGAGGGCTGGAATGACGATGTACGCATCTGCGTTCTGGCTAGCCAAATCGTCATTCCGGGTCACGCGCTCATTGCGTGACCTGGAATCTTTGTTCTTGCCGACGAGTGCTTCCCTCACCACGTTTCTCCTGCAAACTCATCCAACACGGGGGACAAAAGTGGGAAAAAACTGGTACGGACTCGGCGTTGTCCTGATGATTCTCGCCCTCATCGACGTCGCATTCCTCAACTACGAGAACCACACGGCCTATGGAATCCTCGTTGCCATCTGGGGATTGGCGTGCTTTGTCATGGGATTGCGGTCAGAGATGAAGAAGTAGAGTCGCGGGCGTCGGCGATAGAGATTGGTGAAACTTAACGCTGAAAAGTAAATCCCCCTCGAGGGTCCGGGATTACTCGAAACGGTCCATCGAATTCGGGCAATACGAAGTCATAAGGCAGCAATTCTCGGAATTCGCGAATTCCTAGTCGACGCATTTCGAAGAATGAACTCACCAGCTCGCGAGTGCGACTGTACATCAGGTCCCACGTCTCGAATTTCAGCGACGGGATGTGATATGACTTTGATTTGTCACAATTCAGGAACGAGACGGACCCCGACTCAGCACCTCCGAAGAATAGCTCACTGTGAGCCATCGCATTCCTGACTTGATTGCGATAAACGCCGCTTAAATAAGGGGCAATCTGGAGCGATTGCTTGGACGCAATATTACGAACCAAGCGATACACCGCGTATGAATCTCTCCTACGCTTGCTCAGCAAAAGCTGTGGATCATAAGCGAGCCCGTTTCCAATTCGCGCAAGTGACAGGAAAAGTCGCTGCACTCCGAGGCACTCCCAAAACTGAGAGTAGACCATGATTTGCATTCTACGCATCAGAATCTTCTCTTCGGCGCTAAGAGAGGAAATGTCGAGATCAACCCAACTCATGAATTGAGCAAACTCTTGTATTACCCAGCCTCTGAGATAAGTAATCTGGATGAACTTCTTCCCATTCCAGACTTGGCGGTCCAAATCAAGCGCGTGAGAAAGTAACGGGGCTCAGATTTCGCCCGTGCCACCTCCGCGAATTCCTTTATGACCGCCGCGGCAGGCGGTAACGTGGACAATTCAGCGTGAACTTGGTCAGTGTAGATGGGCACTTACCTCCGAGGCTCCAATTCCAGTCCTGGCATCTCATGCAACGCCATGGGGTTACCATAGCACAAAACCAATAGGGCATTCAACGACGAAGTCACCGCAACCAATCGACCTCTCAGTGTGTCTTATTACCTGACGACCGGTACCTAGAAGGTCGACCTTAGCCCTATGCCAAAGCCCGATCGCGAACAATTTGAGCGTCTCCTGGGACCGGTCCACGAGGCGGCCTTCCGTTTCTGCCTGCGTCTGTGCACGACACGGGCCGATGCGGAAGACTTGTATCACGATGCGATACTCGCGGCTTGGAATGGGCTGAACGGCCTGAAAGACACCGAGCGTTTCGGTCCGTGGTTTTTCCAGATCATCATCAACACATTCCGCAACCGCGAGCGTCGCCGCAAATGGCGTCAGTGG
>JBKKDE010000082.1:0-3242 GCA_046708665.1 Candidatus Zixiibacteriota bacterium
TGCCGGTCGTATCTCTACAAGATCGCGACCAATCTCATGAAGGATGCTTGGCGCGGCAAGCAGTCCGAAGAAAAGTGGCTGGCGGAGCAAGGGGCAGATGAACCTATGTCGGACACAGAGACAGGAATGGCCGCCGGAATCGATATCCACCGGGCGATGGCGCTATTGTCCCCGGGGCAACAGTCGCTTGTCTGGCTGGCCTATGTCGAGGGGTATGAGCACAAGGAGATCGCCGAAATTGTCGGCGTCAAACCGGCAAGTGTCCGCGTATTATTGACGCGGGCGAGGAAGCGATTGGCGGAACACCTGACAGACGATAAAAATCAGATTCGAGATTCAATATGAGCGATCAATTCTGCGATCAAGAATCCGCAGTCATCCGCGTGATACGGTCGGGAAAGTGGGAGCCGTCGCTACGCGCGCATCGCGATTCCTGCGCCGTCTGCCGCGAAGCGGCAAAGATCGCGATCACGATGAGTTCATTGGTGCTGGCTGAGGCGAGCCAGATCCCGCCGGCTCCAGATCCTCAGCGGGTGTGGTTGAAGGCGGCTTTTGCGGAGAGGCAGAGGCGGAGCGCCAAGATCACGCAGTTGGCGGGGTTCGTGTATGCCGTGCTCGCCGCGGCGATAGGATTTGGAACATACACAACGTTCAAGTCGCCATTCAAAGGAGTAGAGCACTTGATCCCAAGTTCCGCGTTCACAACGGCTTCGATTGCGCCGGTTGTTGTCGTGGTTGCCTGTGTTCTGCTTGCGCTCTTCCTTTCATCACCGCCTACCAAGCGATCACGGTAAACCGGAATGAGCAGCTTCATTTCACAGCCGGGTGCCTCACTGCTTGCAGTGAGTAAATCACCGACACACAAGCCCGGCGATGGGTGTATGTTCATTCGACGCAGTTAGTTTCCAACATCATGCAGCCCCACCGCAAGCGCGTGCGGCACCTGGCATACAAGGATAGGATAATCACTTTCATGAACAACTGCGGAACTCAGCTCTCCTGGAAAGTGCGAAGAACTGGCGTCACGCCTTACGTGTTGGTTTTAGTTGCAGTATTTGTTTGTACATGGTGCTGGATCACTCGCTCGGACAGTACTCCGCAACTTGTGGCAGCAGATGGCCGACAAACGACATCAGAGTTCGCCCGTGGGTCATGTACAGTGTTCTCCGAGACACAGTTATTATCTGAGGCCTCATATGCCGCGTTCAGTCCAAAACGACGAGTCACTGAGATTTATTCCCCCCATTTTCCCACCAACCGCATTGATCGATTTGATCTTGATTCGCTCGGGGCGTACTCACAAGTGTCAATTGGAGTGTCTGCGGGCGTGGTGTGCCTCGTCGCGGATGTCGACAGAGATGGCGAACTTGAAGTATTTGTTTACAAAGGGGAGAATGGCAATGGAATCCTCCGAGTGTATTCCTCTCCTCAGTATTCGCTTGTCGATAGCCTGATATTCCCCGGTCAGACCGTAGTGCCGAGTTCGGTTGCAGTCAATGTCGACTCAGATTCACTGCTTGAAGTATTTCTCAGCCCCGCCGACTTGAATGGCGACGAACGGGCAGTGCTAATCGATTACGACCCCACGGCCCATAAGTTTAGCACGCTGGCGGATGTTTCAAGCTTTCCAGGGGCGTCTGGTATAACAGCAGTGGCCGACTTCGACAGCGATTCAAAAACCGAATTTGTTCGAGCTGGAGCAGTCGGATATGGCGTATTCGAGTGGGGTTCCGACACCCTTCGCCTCACTGGAGTTACGCCGGATTCAGACTACGGTGGCTACATTACTGCGTGCCGTCCGAAACCTGGCGGTATTTGGCATTTGTTAGTGGGCCACAGCTCCTCATCCTCAGGTTTTCAATTCGATTTATTGGCACCGATGCCGAACGACAAGTTTCGATTGGTACATCGCTTTGCAGATTCAACTGGGTATTTCGGATCAGCGCCATGCTTTGCTGCAGACATAGATTGCGACGGGTTAGATGAGCTGGTGTTAGGGGCTTATCCCATGTACCAGGTTTGGGAATGGGATGTAGGGACTCAACAGTTTGTATTTGCATGTTCGTACGATGGGACGACCCTAGGCGGTCTGTACTACTGGTTTGTTAGCGATGTGGATCTGAACGGATTGTTGGAGTGGAGCAACATTAGTGGCGGCAGTACGTTTCGCACTCTCGCATCCTTCGCATGCCATAATTGCAATGAGAATGCCTACTGCACTTTTCCTCCGCCTGTATGTGCATGTGCGTGCCATCCCGATCCCAATTGTGATGGAGTGATATCCGATGTCGCCGACGTTGTTAGAGTCGTTGATGTTGCATTCCGTGGTTCTCAGGAGGACATTGACCCAGCTCCATTGTGTGGCAAAATTTTGACCGATGTCAATTGTAGTTCGGCGACAGATGTAGCCGATGTAATCAAAGTGATTAACGTAGCGTTTCGTGGCGCATCTGCGTCCCAAGAGTACTGCGACGCTTGTATCTGACGTGGACCTTGCGCGAGGTGTGCTTTGGTTGGAGCAGCTCCGCGTATCTTCCTCAAGCTGAGGCCGAAGTCTGCTTCGAATACTGGAAATGAGACTTGAAAAAAAACATTTGACACCCCGCGCCCCATCCCCCTAATTCGCCACATCCGAGTCTGGTTTCCGGCTTTGGAGAATAGACCAATGATCAATATTACGAATCCACAGAGCATTTACGGAATCATGGGGGTAGTCTGCCCAGTCGCCAAGCTTTCACCGACGGGAGACTCTCACCATACCGATGGGCCATAGCAGATTTTTGCTACAGTGTGATTTTCACACCGCCGCCCATCGTAGCCGGGCGGCGGTTTTTGTTTGCATAGGACGGGGATTGCTTCGTCCCTCCGGTCCTCGCAATGACAATTGGCGGTGGGTTTGACTCACCATGATGAGGAACTGATATGGAATGGGCTATTGAAACACGACAGGTCACACGACGATTCAAAGGCGGGATCGCCAAGCGATGGTGGCGGCGGAAGAAGAACGGCGACAATGGCGCGAATGAGACCATCGCGCTTGATGGAATCGACCTGACAGTCAGGCCGGGTGAGTTGTTCGGTTTGCTTGGGCCGAATGGCGCGGGGAAGACCACACTGCTCAAGATTCTCTCGACGTTGCTTCTGCCGTCGAGTGGGACAGCGCTAGTGGACGGACTTGATGTCGAGAAAGAGCCAGAGCAGGTGCGCAGGCGCATCAACATGGTTTCGGGTGGCGAGCATTC
>JBKKDE010000083.1:0-4285 GCA_046708665.1 Candidatus Zixiibacteriota bacterium
GGACAGATCCCGGTCGCCTTTGTGGAGACCTCCGGAGCGGGAGCGCCGCCACGCCCCGAGGTCCTGCGGGAGCGTCTGGCCGGGCATTTGCCCCGCTACAAACTTCCACGTCGCATAGTCCGCCTTGATCACATTCCGCTCCTGCCTTCGGGCAAGCCCGATCGGCGATCACTACAACAACGTGCGTCGGAACAAGAACCGCGCGATGCCTAACGGATCGGCGGCAGAATGATTCGCTCTGACTGCGTCTGCTCAAAATTGTAAAGATTGAGAAAGATCGTATCGGCGCGATGATACGCCTGACGATACAGATCAAGCACCGGTGTCAGATCGAATCGGAGCGAGTCGGCCACGATGGCATCGCACGGATCGCCCTTGGCATCATGCCGGAGATAGATGTTCGCCTGCACAGGGTATGATTCCATAAACGCGTTGGGGGTCATGTACAGCGTGTACTCGTGATCCCGACATCCTCCCCCGGAGACGACACTCATGCGCAAGACGCCGTTCGAGATCGACACGGCGCTGAGGTCGAATGCATCCTGCTTCAGCGCCGACGATGGGTTGTTGCCGATCACGATGGGAAATAAATGTCGTCGGCCCTCGTCGATGGCGCTATCGCAGCTTGTCACCACGGCCAGAGCCAGGGTGATGCCAAACACCAAGATGGTGAGTCTACTCAAACTCATTGACCGTCCCCATGAATAAGACCAACCCCGATTCCTTGTCGGCGATGGCGCAGAAAAACGGGCGGTCAACGATCATCTCAAAGTGGTCGTCCGGGCCGGGGAATGACGTTACTCCGACCTCAACAGATGTTACCGCCGCCGCCTCGGTGCCCACTTCGTTCACTTCCATGAACGTCTTATGCTTTACCGCGCTGATAAACACATTCTCTCCGGAGATATCGATCATCTTGGAGAAGTTGGCGCGCTGGGCGTCAAAGGCATCGATCATGCCCATGCTTTGCAGCATGTCGCCAAGACTCTCGTCGTATGTGATCGTGAACCGGGGAAGGTGCACAGTACCTTTCATGCTTCTGAATGCGGCGAGCCAATGATCCCACTTAGAGACCGAAAGTGAATCCCCGAATGTCGAGAGCGACGACTCCTGGTCCGGCAGGAGCACGTACATCGCAAACCGTTGCGATTTTCCGTACGGGAGGCGTACCGCTTGAAAGTTGTCACCTTTGAGGTACCCGAAATCGTTTTCTTGAATCATGAGACGGCGTTGTTGCGATCCTGATGGGTGATGGAATGTCGCGTCATAGGTTTTGGTACTATCGAATGTGTAGGTCCACGTTCCCTTGAAGTAGATTGCATTGATGAGGAAGAGGATTGTGGCCGGGTCGATGCTTTCGACGATTGACGGGATTTTCTGCGCGGTGTTGTCCGAGACCCATTCGTTGATTATCGCCGGGGAGTCAGGCGAGTCAAAGTCCAGCGCTGATACCTTGGCTCCGAAGTTCGAAACATTCCGTGCCACGAATGCGGAGTCGAAGTCCATGCCCTGACGCGCCCAGAGCGAATTCGCGATTCTCATCGTGACATCAGACTTGGGGTCGGTGAGCACATAGCGCAATTGTCTATGCGCGGTATTCAACTCATCGAGTGTCATTCCCGAGACCTCGAGCGTGGCAGCCATCTGTTTCTGAGTCTCTCCGTCCGCGCCATTGTTAGTCATCGCCAATGCCATGGCTACACTGGCCGGCGAGATCATCACATCGGTCCCATCATTCAACTTCGCCAACAGATTGAAGCCAAATCGGTTGGTGGACTCGGCCAAGTGTTGGTTGATCGCGCCCGCACTGCCGGGCTGACTGATGGTTCCGGGCTGGGCATCGGCGGAGTGTCTTTCACACCCGGTCAAAAGGAATGCCGCGATCACCATCGCTGCGATAGGTCTCATATTTCCCCCTGTATCGTTCTCATGATCATTATACGTGCGACTCGATCTTCTATTCCTGCCGTTCCGAGCTAACCTCGAGATGGCCTGTCGGGTATCTGACAACCGTGGCTGCATCGGACTGAGAGGCAATCAGTTGAACGAAAACCGATGGATTCCCGGCCCCGGCATTTGCAACTTCTCTCCTCAATAGGGAGGCGACAATGGCACAGGCGTTCTCGTTTGATGTTACGTCCAAGGTGAAGATGGAAGAAGTACACAATGCCGTCAATCAGACTCTCAAGGAATTGTCACAGCGATTCGACTTCAAAGACAGCAAGAGTGAAGTTGAGTTGAACCAAAAAGAGAGCACGATTAAGATTGTCGCCGATGATGATCTGAAGATGAGGAACATCATCGAAATCCTGAAGCTGCGGCTGGCCAAGCGCGACATTTCCCCCAAGGCCCTCGAATTTGGCAAGGTGGAGTCATCCTTCCAGGGCACTGTAACTCAAGTGGTCAAGATTCAGTCGGGGTTGTCGAGTGAACAGTGCAAGGAGATTACAAAATTCATTAAGGAATTGAAGTTGAAAGTGCAGGCGTCGATTCAGGACTCGCAGGTGCGAGTGTCCGGTGCGAAGAAAGACGATCTGCAAACAGTTATGCAGGCGTTGCGCGAGAAGGATTTGTCTTTCCACATCGAATTCGCCAATTACCGTTAATCGCTCTCTTTGGCGAGTCAGGCACATGGAATCGTGTGCATTGTGTGTTGCGCTGCACTCTGTGAATCTGTACCACAGTAGCTGGACCTAAGTTCTGGCGGCACGAACCACACCTGCATGAGCTATGCTGGGCAGGACGTGTGGAGCAAACTCTACTACCTTGAAGTCGATCCGCCATCTCGACTGGTTTACGTAGACACACTCTCGGATGAAAATGGCGGAGTGACACGACACCTGCTGGCCAAAACGCGACCGGTGGAAATGTTGACTACCATTACGTCAGAGGAGCGAGACGGCAAGACCGCTGTGACGATCGAGTGGATACCGATCAACGCCAATCACGAGGAAGTCGCGGTATTCGACGGGGGACACGGTAGCATGATTCAGGGTTGGGGCGGGTCGCTGGATGTGCTCGCCGAATACTTGGCGACGTCTTAGTTCAAGGAGTGAACGATGCACGCTGCCTTAGATTCGAACCTCGACACACCCGACCGTGAGATTGTCGGCAGTCGTCTACTCAATGCGCCCGGAGGATCGGTTTTCCAAGCGTGGGTTGACCCCGAACACTTGGCGAACTGGTGGTGACCGACTGGCTTCTCAATTACCATTCACGAGTAGCGGTTTGCCATGCATGGTCCCGATGGCACAGATTATCCCAACCACGTCGTTTATATTGAGGTTGTTCCTCCCGAACGTCTCGTCTATAGACACAAGCCGGAGAAGGGCGCGCGGGCGGTGGACTTCACGACAACTGTAGCATTCGCGGAAGTGGGCAGGAAGATCCGTCTCACGATGCGCGCGCTATTCCCGTCGACGGCCGCCCGCGAATTCGTTATCATGAAATACGGCGCGGTCGAAGACATGAACCAAACTCTCGAACGTCTTGTAGAATTGGTGGACACGATGACCAAGGAGGGTCGATGAGCAATCAATCTATCGGTGCAAAGTGGGTGAGTTGGGCCCCGCAACTTCTCAGCATTTTGCGCATTATGGCGGCGTTCCTCTTCATGCTCTCAGGGACATCCAAGCTCTTCGCTTTTCCTGTGGGTATGCCCGATGGCAGTACCGCGGAGTTCATGACACAAATATGGATCGGGGGTGTCCTAGAAACGTTTGGCGGCGGACTGGTATTGATCGGACTTTTCACCCGCCCGGTTGCATTCATTATCTCCGGGATGATGGCAGTCGCCTATTGGCAGTTCCACGCTCCGGGCGGATTCTGGCCGACGGTGAACGGCGGAGCGTTTGCAGTGGTCTACTGCTTTGTATGGCTCTATTTTTCCGCAGCCGGAGCTGGACCATGGAGCGTCGATGCGATGCGAAAGAAGTGATTGCTCCGAAAGTGAGGTCGTTGCTTCATTTCGTGGATGGCAATGTCAGGCAATCTGATGATGAAGACAAAACGCGAAGGAGGTTGTCATGGGACTCTATGTTGATGGATTCGTTGTGCCAATTCCCAAGAAGAATGTACCGGCCTACCAACGCATCGCCAAGCTGGCCAGCAAGGTCTGGAATGAGCATGGAGCGCTCGAGTACCGCGAATGTGCCGGAGATGACCTGAAGATCAAGGGGGTTGTGTCATTCCTCAAACAGATGAAATGCAAGCCCAATGAGACAGTCGTCTTTGCCTGGATCACGTACAAGTCGCGCGCCCACCGCGACAAGGTGAACGCGAAGGT
>JBKKDE010000084.1:0-4409 GCA_046708665.1 Candidatus Zixiibacteriota bacterium
GCCCTCGGGGCCAATCCGGCTAGCGCCTCGGGCACAGGCAAGTGCAATTACGTATCGCCAAATGGTGCCGGGAGGCGGGGGTCACGGCCTCAGTCCCCTCGCTCCGCCACACCTTTGCCACGCGGCTGTACCACAAGACGGGGGACCTGCATTTGGTGCAGCGGGCGTTGGGGCATAGGCAGATTACAACTACCGAATTCTACGCCAAAGTGAGTGACACCACACTCCGACGGGCGATTTCCAGCAGGTAATGCCTCGCTCCGATTCTCGAATATTGAACTATATTATCCCCAATCGACCATCCGCTGATCGTGGCTTTTGGTCTTCCAGTCCGTCATTTGTGTTTACACTTCTTCGAGAGGAATCTCATGCGTTTGTGCATGTTCATCGCCACCAGCGCCGTACTTCTGCTGAGCACAGTCTCACCAGTCGAAGCCACCCCTCCTACTCAGATCGCTGTCCAGGGGAGACTCACTGACGCTGCCGGTGTGCCATTACCAGCCGGTGCCAAGAATTTTGTCTTCCGAATCTACGATGACTCGACCTTTGGCACCCGAATCTGGCCAAATGCTCCCGCCGGTGAGATTCTATCAATCACCACGGACTCGGTGGGGCTGTGGAACACTTTGATTGGAGGATTCCATCAAATCTCCAATGCGGTCTTCGCCGACGCTGTACGGTGGTTAGAGATCGAGGTAAACGGTACTAAACTGCCGCGCACCCGCCTGGTGACTGGCCCCTACGCGTTTCGCGTCGCGTCTATCGATGGTGCGGCCGGTGGTACAATCACGAGTAATGTGTCCATAGGAACAGGTCACACGAATACTGGAGCATTTTCCTTCGTCGTTGGCGAATCAAACACGGTCAGTGCGGACAACTGCAGTGTCACCGGAGGAGCCGGAAACATAGCCAGCGGAAACTATGCGCATGTAGGCGGTGGGTCCCAGAACACTGCGAACGAGGCCTTCACGGCAATCGATGGGGGACGGGGCAACGAGGCCGCTGCTACAGGAGCAACGGTCGGAGGAGGTCAATTCAATTCGGTGACTGGCGTGCACGCAACTGTTGCCGGTGGCACAGGTAACATCGCTTCAGGCGAGAGTTCTTTCGCCGCTGGACAATCAAACACTGCAAGCGGCATCTATTCGTTTGTTGCAGGCGAATCAAATACCGCCAGCGCCGATAATTGCAGTGTTGTTGGAGGATCCGGGAACATGGCCAGCGGAAACTACGCACATGTAGGCGGTGGGACTCAGAACACTGCGAGCGAGGCCTTCACAGTTATCGGTGGCGGACGAGGTAACACGGCTACTGCGCCTGGATCAACAGTCGGGGGAGGTCAGTTCAATTCGGCGAGCGGGACGCACGCTACGGTTGCGGGTGGTACTGGCAACACCGCTTCTGGCGAAGGCTCCCTCGCCGCTGGTCAGTTAGCAAACGCCATTCATGACGGTACCTTCGTGTGGAATGATTCTCACAACGCAGAGACTTTCTCTTCAACCGCAATCGGTCAATTCCTCATCCGCGCCGGTGGCGGTGTCGGTATCGGGACCGCTGCGCCGGAATCACCTCTTCATATCTTCAAGGGCAGCGCGGGAGCGACCACGGCTTACGCCTCCGCGATTGCCGCGTTCGAATCGAGCACGAACGGCTATCTGAACATCCTGACTCCGAGCAGTTCCGAAAGTGGAATCCTATTCGGCAACCCCTCAAGTGTTGTCGATGGCGGTCTTATCTATAACAGCGCGGCCACCCCTGGAGGACTGCAATTCCGCACGGACGGAAACCTCCCACGCATGACGCTCAGTTCGGCCGGTGACCTGACAGTGACTGGCTGTGTAGATGGCAACAACACTGCCTGCGCCTCCGACCGTCGCTTTAAGAAAGACATTGAGTCGCTCGAAGGCGCACTCTCGACAGTTGAGAAACTTCAAGGCGTGAGCTATTCCTGGCGTTGCGACGAGTTTCCGGATCACAACTTCGAAACTGGTCGGCAGACAGGCGTCATCGCACAGGAGGTGCAAAGCGTTCTCCCGGGATCAGTACGTGAGCGCGCGGATGGATATCTCGCGGTTTAGTACAACACCTTGATTCCCGTGTTAATCGAAGCGATCAAGGAACAACAAAAGCAAATCGATGAACTGAGATCGCGCCTTGATCGTCAGACGCCGTAAACGTCGGTAGCGGGGATCCGCTCTTGGTGCAGAGCGTGTTTGGGCACAGGCGGATCACGACGACGGAGATGTATGCCCAAGTCAACGATCAGTCGCTCAGACGCGCTGTCGCCACCGTTTGATCTCGCGGCCCGATTCAACTTACTTTAAGCGTGGCTCTCAGACGAAAACGGTGTCCGAAGTGTGGTGAACTGCGTGCCCGCCGAGTCAATTACGGCTATCCAACGCTTGAACTGTCTCTCGCCGCGGAGACGGGAGAAATTGAGTTAGGCGGATGTTGCGTCTGGGACAACATGCCGGATTGGCATTGTCAGCAGTGCGGCCATAAGTGGAACAAGGATGAGACCGCCGCTGACGGTGGTGCCTGATGCGGGACCTGCTCACCTCGTTCAGCGGGCGTTGGGGCATAGGCAGATTACGACGACGGAGATTTATGCCCGGGTGAGTGATGATCGACTCCGCACAGCCGTCTCAAGCGCTTGAGCGGTAATCCGCCACCAGATACATCGCTCTCGACTTTCCTGTCGCGTCACCTTATTTTGCTCGCACAGAGCACGAAACCTCCGACTTTTCTCAGACTGACCGCACGGCAAACCCGACGGCACACGCAGAAAGATCGACTGGTTTCAACGGCCGTTCGGGCCAACGGAAGGAGACACCGTGATGTCTCCAGCAGCAAAGGACGTGTAAGATGGCAACAGGTTCAGTGAAGTGGTTCAACGACGCCAAGGGGTACGGCTTCATCACCCCGGAAGACGGCAGCAAAGACGTGTTCGTGCATCACCAGGCAATCCAAGCGGAAGGTTTCCGCAGCCTCCAGGAAGGCGACCGTGTGCAGTATGATGTCACGGAGGGTCCGAAAGGGCCGCAAGCCGCCAACGTCAAAAAGGCCTGATCCGAGGCACTGATACAAATACCCCCGACGGATAGAGTGCATTCCGCCGGGGGTTCTCATTTTCACCTCACCCCGGTCCACGGCCAACAGCAACGTAGATCAGCATTCAGTAGACCGGGTGCCTTCACCAAAATTTTTAATTTCCTGTACGCGCAAGCTGCTCGGCTGGCCGATTCGGGGAACACGACTGAGCGGATCACCGGATTCGCCGAACTACACGCGCCACCCCACACACTGATGCCCGGGCCCCACACTTTTTGGTTCCTGCCGAAGTGTCGAAATCGTCTGAATTGAACAGGGCGGCTCTCGGTCCTGCCCAACTCATTCCATCCCAGCACGATGTCAGTTGCCCAGAAATTGGACAGGTTGGGCAGGTTTGTTGCAGGGCATTACTCCGTGAACCAGAGTATGAGCCGATCGTCCATGAGTAAATTAACCTTAGGGAGTCAGCTATGAACAAACCCATGAAGAAGTTGGTGGCGTGGACAGCCTTTCTGACGATGGCTGTCGCCGGAGTGTGTTTCCTGCAGAGTTGCAGCGACAGTCCTTTGGCTCCCACTGCTTCTCACAACGGACTTAATGCTCTTCTTGACGCCGAAGCGCAACTTGGCGGCCGTCCTGTCACTCAGGCTGGGGTAATCGGCTCGCTGGTATCTGATAAGGACACAGTACTGGTCGACAAAGACGGCGGGATTCTCGTGCTCGGACTGGGCACCGCCCTCAGCACCCTTAACGTGCCGAGTGGGGCGTTGACTAATGACGTTTTGATCACTGCGGCCGCCGTGCAGCTCTCCACCCGCTTTGGCCAAGTCACCCTGTATGAATTTGGGCCGGATGGGTTGGCCTTCGAAGACGGGAAGTATGCGACTCTTACGCTCAAGACTACTCTGCCAGAAGACGAAGTTCTCGCCCTGTACTATTACGACCCGGTCACGGGACGTTGGGAATGGCAGGAAGACGCAACCGTTGACGGCAATGGTGAAGTCAGGTTTGCCATATGGCATTTTTCGAAGTACGGAATTAGCTAAGTCCTTCGTTGCTCGTCTCCACCGGCCAGCCCGACTCCCATATCTGAGAGTCGGGCTGGCTGGCTCATATCGGCCCCTTGAGGAATACAGGTATGGGGATTTGCTCGGGGGCAGGGCGTCGACAGATTATGAACGTCGCGGAGGGCTGTCCCCCCGATCGTTACGTGCCGCATCCTGTTCAGAGGAAACGTTGCACGACTTCGTCGATGTTGCTGATATAATTTGGTTCGACTGGTGTTGATCCGCCCCTCGCTGGCCCCTAATTCCAGTTCGATCCCGAGTGTATCGCTTAGCAGCTGGAAGTTGTCGGGT
>JBKKDE010000085.1:0-3318 GCA_046708665.1 Candidatus Zixiibacteriota bacterium
GCGCATCACCTCGCCGATTTATCACATCACACAATCATGGCCGGAGATCAACACACTCCATGTGCGCGTCCGCTGCCCCGACTCGACACTGATCAATCAGTTCGCTCTCGATGAACTCAACAACAGCATCGATTCGCTTGGATCGATCTTCTATTTCCGTCCCCAACACTGGATCACGCTCAACAAGCAGAAAATAGATTACTACCTCGCCGACCGCGCGACCATTATCGCACTCACCGGCTATGACGCCCACGGCATGACCCATCTCCCGCTCGATGCGGTCGTGACCAGCCATCTGCCGCACGATCACGAGATCGTTCATGCGATGCTGAATTTCCGTCTCGCGCCGCTCCCGCTATACACACTGCCGGCGTTGCAGGAGGGAATCGCGGTGTCGTATGGCGGCCGTTGGGGCAAGACCCCGGCAGTTGTGATGCATCTCGGCGCATTCGTTCTGCAAGCCGAGCTGATGAAAGTCGATGACATCCTCACCCATCAGGGTTTCAATTCCGATGCGTCCGATCTTTCCTATGCGCTCAGCGGCCTCTTGTCTCGCTGCCTAATCGAGAGCATCGGCTTCGCCAAGTATTCCGTGCTCTACCGGCGTCTCTCCGGCCCGCAGCAATACACACGTTCGCTTTCGGAAAATGAAATCCGTAAGGCGATTGAGGAAAGCTCCGGTCAGCAGTGGGAGTTGCTTGTCCCTTCCTGCATCGAACGCGAAGTCGCCACATTCACCCAGCGCGGCATCGACCCGATCTCAGAATTTCCCGCCGCAGCAGTTGTCTGGAAAACAGCAGGGAAGGGAGTCGACGCGATCCTCTCTGAGGATTCCATGTACTATTACATAGAGGTCAGCGGCGAGAAAGCCGGCCACATGATCGGGTTGTGTCTGGAATCGTCCGATCAGTTCACAGCGCCGAGCTATCGCAGCCGTCTGTTCGCCGACCAATTCGCGGGGCATCCATACGACTCCGAGATCGCCGGTATCGTCTTCGACAGTCTCGAAGCCGGAGTCTACGACTACCGTACCGACATGCTGGTCGCCAAATTCGCCTCGGGATTCTCACAGGGCGAGTCAATCTGGGATGCCGAGCACCGCGTAGTACGTTTGAAGGTGGACAAATGCATCATGCCCATCGACCTGAAGTCCGGCAACCTTTCGATCATCTGGTAAGGAGCAAAATGTTAAAGCCAAAAATATCGGCCCCATCTGTCCTATCCGTCCTATTCTTGCTCATTGCCGCACCCGCCCAAGCCGGCTGGTACACCGACTCCCTCAAGACCGCCCCGATCATAGAGATTCGCGGTGAAACCGCAGACACTGCCGAAGCGAAATCCGCAGGCGACCGCTACATCGACGACAATCTCGATTACCTCCTCGCCAACAACGAATGGCTGATCGTCAACTTCTGCGCCTACTGGTGCGGCGACTGCAACGTGTTCGGGCCCGACTTCATCAAGGCGTCAAAGAGGAAAGAATACAAGTCCATTCGCTGGGCGATTGCCGATGTCGATGGTGTCCGCGGCAATGAAGGACTACGCAAACGCTTCGAACTTCCCGGCACTCCGACAGTCATGCTCTTCCATCACGGACATCCGGTCCTCGGCGACGCTGAAGGCACCGCCATTCTCGACGGTTCAGCAGGTAACAAGGCGTACGATGACATCATCAGGTATCTGAAGGCGCATTACCAGCCATAATTAGAAAGAGCGGGCTCGGCACATGTCCGGCCCCGCCTCGCATGGGCTTTGCTCTCTATTCCGCATTCGACATTCCGCAATCCGCATTCGCCCGCACCCCCACTCCGGAGGTACACCCCCTTTTCGGGGGCACCGATCACGCCATCGGTAAAGATAGATGCCGCATCACACTCCCTCGTGGTGGCAACGTCTCCTCACACGCCGCCAAATCTCGCAATCCCCCGATCGCCACGGCCCGTTCTCACGCGCCGCCGGCTGGTCCACGAAATCCAAATCGCAACGTCCCGAAATTGGCGACCACGACTGGACATTCGCAGGTGGCACAGCCACCGACCGCGCCTTCGCCACACGGCTGCACCGCTTCATGCGCGACAACATCCCGATCCTCAAAGCCGTCATCTGGACCTGGACACGTCTCGCCGCCGCACCTTCCCGCTTCGAGATTGAAGCTGCCTCCGAGTCGGAAAAGCATATGTCCTATAAGGTCCTATCCGACCTATCTCTTAGAATTCACCCGGATCGATTGACCCGTTTCGGCGGCTTCGACTCACTCCTCCTTCAATACTTCGATGCCCTCTTCACCGATGGCGCAGTCGCCGGTGAACTCACGCTCCTGCCATCACGCACCGGCCTCGCGCGATTCGATTTCATTGACACCGCGTCTCTCGAATTCTCCCACGACAAGAAAAACGGCTGGCAGATGTTCCAGCGTAGCCCAGAAGGGCGCATCACCCTCGATTCACCCGCGATCTACTACCAACCCCTCGACGCCGAAGCCGGTAAGCCCTATGGCAAGTCGATGATTTCCGCCGTCGGGTTTGTTTCGCGTATCGAGCAGGAACTTGTGCGCGACATGCAGAAGTCGATGCACAACGCTGGCTATCACCGCATGCACGTCACGCTCAAGCCGCCGGTGCAGGGAGTGGCGGAAAGCGACAACGATTACACTGCCCGCGCCAACGCCTACTTCGACAACACTGTTCGTTCGCTGCGCGATTTCGATGTCGATGACAATCCGGTCACCTGGGACGATGTCTCCATCACGCACATCGGGCCCGAAGGCCAAGTCACCGGTTCACGCAATTGGTATCTCAATCACCGTTCGATGATCGAGGACGTGATCGCCGGTTGCCACCTCGCGCCGTTCATGCTCGGCTACGCTTACGGCGGCACACAAACCTGGGCGAAGTTCAAATACGAAATGGTGGGGAGGCAGATCGCAACACTCCAACGCGCCGCATCACGCTTTTGCGAATGGATCGCCGGCATCGAACTCGCGTTACATGGCATCGACGCCGAAATGAAACACACCTTCGACAACCGTCTCGACTTCGACCGCCGCGAACGCTACGAAACCGACCGCGCCCTCACCGACCTGATCCTGACGCAAGTGGAAGCAGGATTAATCACGCTCGAGGAAGCCAAACAGCGCTTAATTTGAAATGCGGAATGCGGATTTCGGCTCGCCCCGAGCGAAGTCGAGGGGAATGCGGAATGAAAGCTCAGGTGGGAGGGCGATCCGCCGCGGCGGAGAGCCTGCTCAATTGTGGTGCAGGCGTCCCGCCTGCAAATGCTCTGAAGCCCCGAAGGGGCGAAACATGACAGCCCAGGGCA
>JBKKDE010000086.1:0-4064 GCA_046708665.1 Candidatus Zixiibacteriota bacterium
GCTTTCATCGGAAGTATAATTAGTTGCCTTCTCGACCGTGGCAGGGATGATGACCGATCTGATCACGTGTCGTCATTCGAGAGCAGATACTCTCACATCTCCCGGGGGAACCTTGGCTTCCCACGACATATATCGCAGTTTCGCAGAACTGGCCCAGCAACAACGGGAGAATCAGGACTGGAGCCGCATTCTGCGGCGGCAATCCGCTGCGGTTGCTCTCTTCGCTCCCCACGGCGGTGGCATTGAAGCCGGCACATCCGAGATCGCCACGGCCATCGCGGGACGTGAGTTTTCCCTGTATTGTTTCGAAGGGATCAAGGTCCACGGTAATCGAGTTCTCCACATATCGAGTCACCTATTCGATGATCGCATCTGTCTTGATCTTCTCAGATCCACTCGAATAGCGATCACGATCCACGGATGCGCGGACAGTTCAGATGTCGTCTATGTAGGAGGTCTGCACAAGGAGTTGCGTGACGCCGCAGTCAGATCAGTCTCGGCCGTGGGGTTCCGCGCGATTGACGACTGTACGATCCACAACGGAGATCACCCTGCAAACCTTTGCAACCGTTGCCTCGGAGGCAGGGGCGTGCAACTCGAACTCTCAAGGGGTCTTCGCGCCCGATTGTTTGCGGGGTTGCGCGCGAGCGAGCGTCAGATCACGACCCGGGACTTCGATTCTTTCGTCTCCGCTGTCAGGAAGGAATTGCTGGCGATGGGGACAGAACGGTCGAACCTCGCGTCGGGCGTGTCTCCGGATTCAACTTGATCTCTGGCCACGTATGTGGTATCATGTTGCTGATCCTCCGGGCCCATCCATTTCGCTCGCTGGAGTACCGGAGACAACCTGTACGTGCCATACGTGGGAAACCTCTCAAAGGAATTGTTTCTTTCACCCCTCTTTTTGTGACCGCCTTGTTGCAGCTATAGAACATCAGCCTGCAACGCGATAACTATCTATAACGGAAGCGCCCGGCAGAGTCGGGTGTCGTGGTCTGTAAAACTGGCTGCGAGGGCGAGACTCTGTCAGGCACAGAATCCTCAATGATGTCGGGAGGTTGTTCAATGTCCGTCTATCGGGAAATGCGCTTTCGACTGTGGTGCTATGCAGCGGTATGTCTCGTCTTTCTGGTCATTCTGTCGGATTCTGCTCTCGCTGCGTGGACTGGTGTTGGCCCGTCATGGAAAGAGATTCGAGACGTTTCTGTGGCCCCGGACAATCCACTGGTGCGCTACGCTGGTGCCTTTGGTACGGGCATGTACAAGTCTGTGGATGGAGGGTCAAGCTGGTCGCTCTATAACGCGGGGCTGACCAACACATATGTGCGCGCTGTCTTGGCAGTCAGCTCCGCGGAAGTCTTCGTTGGAACTAATGACGGGGTGTTTCACAGGACTGGCGCTGGCGTAAATTGGTCCATGGTCCTGCCGACGGCAGCCTCCGTCAGATCGCTCGCCCGCGATCCCGTTACTGGGCGCCTTTACGCCGGGACTTTTGGCGACGACCTTTACGTATCTGCAACTGGCGGATCGTCAGGTTCGTGGACGAAATCAATTGTACAGGATGACACGTCCGGCGTGGTATTGAGCCACATCCGGAGCGTGGCGGTATTTGGGCAGGACTCGGTCTACGTCGGTGGATCGATTGGCGATGTCTCGACGGGAGGGGCGCTCTTCGCTAGCTACAACGGCGGAACGTCCTGGATCCAAGTGCAGAGGGGTGTTGGAATCCGGAATACCGTGATGGATATCGCGATTAGCCCTAACAATCCTGACAGCAGTCTCATCATCGGCACCACCAGTCGGGGGGTTTACAAGAGCACTGCGGGTGGAGTGGTGGGAAGTTGGCAATCGATTAACGGTGAATTGACCCTCAACCCTCTCACTGACACCAATACGAGTTGTGTGTTGTTTACCTCGGGCTACCGCATGGTCGGGACCGATTTATCCGGAGGATTCTACCGTCGGATGCTGGGCGATTCTACCAACGGCTTGGGCTGGGCTCCAGCCATTGGTCTCCCTGGCATGCCCGCATTCCTGAATTCGGCTTGGTCCAATGCCACCGGTTCGGATATCATGATAGGCACCGAAGGGCAGGGAGTGTATCAGTCCTTGGACACCGGAAAGACCTTTGCACCGCGGAACACGGGCATGATGGGTACGTCAATCCGCGATATCGTTTTTGGAAACTCGAATCGTCTGATAGTTGCCACGGGATTCGGGGATAAAATCTGGTATTCGGATAACGCGGGGACATCGTGGATACAGGCCCAAGTGCCGACGAGCAATTCTGTTGTCGATGTGGATCGAGCAAACGGCACTGCCACGCTCTACGCCGGCGTCTACGCCACAGGGGTCCTCAAGTCTGTGGACAATGGTCAGACATGGACAGTGACGGACTCAACGGTGATTAACCGTTTTGTCCGTTCTGTTGCTGTGTCCCCGGGTTCGAGCGCGATTGCCTATGCGGGGACGGGAAACGGGGTGTTCAAAACCGCGGACGGCGGGCTGAGTTGGGTCGATGCGAATGCAGCGACCATTCCCTTTTCGACATCAGTTCGATCGCTAGCCGTCTCGCCCCATGCAGTTGGCACAGTTCTCGCAGGGACTGACGTAGATCACCTGTATCGATCGACGAACTCGGGCGGCAATTGGACGCACATCGCTTCCGGCAACGGATTCTCGGGTAGTGACGCATTTATCCGCTGTCTGGAATTTCATCCAACCGCGACTGGGCTTGTTTATGCAGGCAGCGACTCGGGCCATGTGTACACATCTTTAGATTACGGCGCCACTTGGATGCTTCTGGCGTCGTTGCCGACTGTCAACTCGGTGCGCACGATTCAGGTCGACCCGGCGGCGGGCTCTCGTCTGTTCGCAGCGACCTTCGGTGCGGGGGGGTTTGTATCAGAGAATGGCGGTACTGACTGGACGAATATCTCCGCGGGATTGCCAGATTCCGAGCTCAACGTGTTGGAGTTGGATCCCGCAGGACCGAGCGCAGGCGTCTATCTCGGCACACACCAGACCGGATTGTTTAAGGGTCCTTATAGTACCGGTGTATGTACTTGCCCATGCGCGACTGATCCGCAGTGCGATGGGATTTTCTCGAATGTTCAGGATGTGGTTGTGACTGTCAATGTTGCGTTTCGCGGCTCGGCTCCCGTTTTCGATGCGGGCTGCCCCAATGAACGGACTGACGTCGACGCGAGCGGATTCACCAACGTGACTGATGTTGTAAGGGTCGTCAACGTCGCGTTTCGAGGAGCCAGTGTCACAAGCCAGTACGTGTCCCCATGTCCGTGATCACGTCATGCGTGGGCATCTGAACGGAGGCGGTTGGTTGTGCCTACTGCTGAAAGTGTCGATCGGCGTGCGAACGTGAGGGACAATCTGATATGTGGGTAATTGGTGCGGAGATTGCCGCGTTGACTGCTTACTTGCTGGTGGAGGCGCGCTCCCATCACCATTGTCTGCACTCCATACCGGACCGCATTCACATCAATGGAACACGGGGAAAATCGTCGGTGACGCGGCTGATCGCCGCATGCATGAGGGCTGGGGGATTCCGCACTGTTGCAAAGACGACCGGCACCAAGCCACGCCTGATCTATCCGGACGGTACGGAACGGCCGATCATCCGCCCCGGGAAAGCCAATATCATTGAACAGGTGAAGATCGTCCGGCGTGCCTACGAGCTGCATGCACAGACGCTTGTGATTGAATGCATGGCCGTAAAGCCCGACCTGCAAAAACTCGCTGAAGAAAAGCTCATTCAATCCACGGTGGGAGTCATCACCAATGTGCGCGCCGACCACCTCGACGAGATGGGGCCAACCGTTACCGATGTCGCCGAATCGCTCGCGAACACTGTCCCGTTCGGCGGCACATTGATTACCGCCGAGCGCGAGTACTTGGGTGTCTTGGAGCGACGTGCGGAGAAACGCGGCACCCGTGTTATCGTCTCACGGCATGAGTCAATCACCGAAGACATGATGAACGGCTTCACGTATTTCGAGCATCGTGAAAACGTTGCGTTGGCGCTTGCTGTGGCGTCACATTATGGC
>JBKKDE010000087.1:0-3124 GCA_046708665.1 Candidatus Zixiibacteriota bacterium
CCATCGGATGCAACAATCCGAATTTACTCCCTCGACGGGGACCTGATACGCACCCTCGAACATCCCGACCCGCACCTGAGCAACTACTCCTCCGAGATTTCATGGGATTTGGTCTCGCGTAACACACAGGCAGTGACATCAGGGATTTACATCTACCGCGTAGACTCAAAACTCGGCTCGCAAGTCGGCAAACTTGTGATTATCAAGTAGTTTACGTTCGTTCCGTGTGAGTTGGCCTTCGGGCTGACCTCTACAGTTGGTCAGCCCGAGGGCTGACCCCCACTCTAGCTGACCCGCCACGGTTCCCAAATTCCTCTTTCCCTGCCGACCCTTTTCCCCCATCTTGTAGGGCTTTTTGCTTTTGGCAAATCGCCGCCCTCGCGGGCGAATGCTGATCTATTGGGAGGATCTACCGCAAGTGCCAAAAACCACCACCACCGAAACAGCCGCGACCGAAGAGGTCAAAGCTACAACCGCAAAGGCCGGACGCTCGTCGCGCAAGACTGTCGAGCCCGCAACTGGCCCCAGCGCCCGCAACAAGAAGAAGGTCACCGAGGTCAAGACCGAAGGTCTGGCTGCCGGATCGACCCGTAAGACCAAGTCCCTGCGCCGCGCCGAAGTCGGATACATTCCGACTGCCGCCGCAACTGCGAAGGAGGAGATCTACGCTCCCGATCTTGATGATGAGGAGTTTACTGCTGAAGATGACGCCAATATGGAGGCGATGTACCAGCAGACCATCTCCGAAATCAAAGAGGGCGAAGTTGTCAAGGGACGTGTCCAGGCCGTAGGCCGTGACGTCGTCATTGTCGACGTTGGCTTCAAATCCGAAGGCGCCATCCCGCTCTCCGAGTTCACCGATCCGTCGAGCATCAAGGTTGGCGATGAGATCGAAGTCTTCCTCGAAGCCGTTGAAGATCAGGAAGGCCAGCTTGTTCTCTCGAAGAACAAGGCCGACTTCCTCCGTGTCTGGGATCGCATCCGCGACGCCCACGAAGCGGCAGTCATCGTCGATGGACGCATTGTGCGCCGCATCAAGGGCGGTTTGGTTGTCGATTTGTTTGGTGTCGAGGCCTTCTTGCCCGGATCGCAGGTTGCGCTTCGTCAGGTTCCCGATTTCGATTCGCTTCTCGGTCAGACTTTGCCGATGAAGATTATCAAGCTCAATAAGACCCGCCGCAATATCGTCGTCTCGCGCCGCGTCGTGCTCGAAACCGAGCGCGATGTCATGCGCGAGAAAGTTCTCACGCAGATCACCGGCGGCGAAATCCGCAAGGGACGTGTCAAGAACATCACCGACTTCGGTGTCTTCATCGATCTCGGCGGCGTCGATGGACTGCTCCACATTACCGACATGTCGTGGGGACGGATTCGTCACCCCTCAGAGGTTGTCTCGGTGGGCGATGAGATCGACGTCAAGATTCTCGACTTCGACGCCAAGACCCATCGCATCTCGCTCGGTCTGAAGCAGCTTAGCACCCATCCGTGGGAAAACATCGAGTCGAAGTATCCTGTCGGCTCGCGTGTCACCGGACGCGTGGTCTCGATCACCGACTACGGCGCATTTGTCGAGCTGGAAAAGGGCGTCGAAGGCCTCGTGCACATCAGCGAGATGTCGTGGACACATCATGTCCGTCATCCTTCAAAGCTGGTGCAGGTGGGCGACTCGGTTGAGGCGATGGTCCTCAATGTCGACCGCGAGCATCAGAAGATTTCCCTGGGCATCAAGCAACTCGAGCCCGATCCGTGGTCGTCGGTTGAGCAGCGCTACCCGATTGGCACCCGCCATGAAGGCCGCGTCCGCAACCTGACTGCCTTCGGCGCCTTCGTCGAACTCGAGGATGGCATCGACGGTCTAGTGCACATCAGCGACCTCTCATGGACACGCCGTGTCCAGCATCCTTCGGAAATCATGAAGAAGGGTGACTTGGTCCACGTCGTCGTTCTCAATATCGACGTCGAAAACCGCAAGATTTCGCTCGGCCACAAGCAGGTGCTCGATGATCCGTGGCCGAATTTCCACGAACGCTTCCGTGTCGGCAACGAGATGCAGGGCAAGTTGGTCCGTATGCTCGAGCGCGGTGTGGTGGTGGAAATCGACGGCGATGTCGAAGGATTCGTGCCGCTCAATCAGTTGGGTAAGAAAGAACTCGAGAAGCCGGAAGAGGCCTTCAAGCTGGGCGATAATCTCGGCCTGAAAGTGATCGAGTTCGATCCGACCAATCGTCGCATCGTGCTCTCAGTCGAGGCCTACTACAAAGACCGCGACAAGGCCGAGTTCGAAGCATATCTGGCCGCGCATCCGACAGTAGCCACGCCAATTTCGGAAACCGCAACGGTCAAGCCAGCTGCAGTCGAAGCCGAGGCAGAAGCCGAGTCCGCCGAATAAGTTTACATCTCGCACTCACACCACGGGCCGTCCGACCGCAAGGTCGGGCGGCCTTTTGATTTTAGCCCTGAAAGGGCAAAACATGAAAGCCCAGGGCAACGCCCTGGGATTAAAAATCGCAATGGCAACAGCCCAGCAAGGGCGACACAACCCCGCCCCCATCGCCGATATGCCGCCCTTGCAGGGCTCAATTTTTTGTGTGTGCCTGACCCCAGGGCGTTGCCCTGGGCTATTATGTCTCGCCCCTTCGGGGCTCAGTGCAGAATGTGAAGTCACCCCACCCGCACGACCAAATCAATCTCCCCATCATACCCGCCCGTCAGGTTCGACGTGGTGCGCAATGTCAACGCCGCCCTCTCGGCTGTAGTGAGACTGTTGTAGATGCCGTCCTGCGTGTTCAGACGGTCACGCGTGCCGCGCTCGACATAGGGCGTGCTGCCGTAGACTGTGCTGGTCGTGAGTTCATCGAAGAAAAACTGCGAAGTGAATTCGTAGGTCGTCGTTTGACCGGTGATCAGCCGCAACTTGAAATGAATATGCACCGCGCGTCCCGAGTACCAACCCGGATACACCGTTGTGAACCGGGCCACCCCGTTGGCATCGGTGATCTGATACCCGCGCAGAAACTTGCGTCCCTCGCCTTCATCGACTCCCGAGTACACACCTTCCGCGTCACAATGCCAGACATCGAAATACGCGCCTGTCAGGGGAGTGCAGACGCCCTCGACAATGCGC
>JBKKDE010000088.1:0-12812 GCA_046708665.1 Candidatus Zixiibacteriota bacterium
GTCAACGGCTGCAGTGACGCCCGGTCACTCAGCACGTGCGAAAGAACCTTTTCCTCGCGGCGCAGGTCATCCAATAGATCCTGAGTGTTTTGATAGCGATTCTCCGGGCTCTTCGCCAACGCTGTGAGAACGATCAACTCAAGCCCCTGCGGGCAACTCTCGTTGACGCGCGAGGGAGGGAGTGGTTGCTCGTTCATGATGCCATAGAGTACGGCAGCGGGATTGTCACCATCGAATGGAGTGTGTCCGGTGATCATCTCGTAGAGGACCGAACCGAGCGAGATGATATCTGAGCGATGGTCTATCTCCTGCCCGCGCGCCTGCTCGGGGGACATGTACGACATTGTGCCGACCATGGCGCCTGTCTGTGTGAGTTTGCGCGCATCGAATATTTTCGCGAGCCCGAAATCGAGTATGGTGACACGACCCTGCTTATCAACCAGGATGTTCTGCGGCTTGATGTCGCGATGGACAACGCCGGCTCCGTGGGCGCGGGCCAATCCTTCGCACAGTTGCGTCGCAATGCTGAAGATGCGGGTCGTAGACAGCTCGGAACGCGTGATCAACTCCGCGAGAGTCTCGCCTTCGACATAGGCCATGGCGATGAAGATGTTGCCGTCATCGTCTTCGCCGACTTCGTGGATCGTCAGAATGTTGGGATGCGAGAGTTTTGACGCGGCCCTGGCTTCGCGCAGGAGCCGTTCGCGCGCCTGAGGATCGCGCGAGAGATGCTCGGGCAGGAACTTCAGAGCGACCGGACGATCAAGGCGCACATCGCGCGCGAGGTAGATTTCGCCCATTCCGCCTTCGCCGATCTTGCGTTCGATCTCATAGTGTGAGACAGTCGTTTGCCGCATCGGTTCCCCCAGATGTTTCCGTCGTGGTTGAGAGACGGGTGTTCCTTGGAGTTATCGGCAGAATCAGATATGTATGAAGATGGATCTCAGGCACACAAACGACCACGAGGGCAGGCGTGCGCCTGCCCTCGTGGTCACCATATTGCAATCACGTAGCCTAAAGCGAGATCGACAGTCCCACCGTTGGAATCCATGAGGAACGCAGGCCGCCGTCGTTCAGGGGGAAGATCACGTTGGCGATGAGCGTCAGCTTCGGACTGGGCGTGTATTTTACGCCGAGCGCACTATTCATGATGTTGTCCTGTGAGCGATTCGGGATGTTCGACGGAGTCACGTATTGGGCTGCGTAGGTGTTTCCGTCCCCGCCTTCGTATTGCCCGATTGGTGTGAGACCGGGGAATCGTAGCGCATCGATTTCGTCCCCCATTTCGAATTCACCGGCCCATTCGACTACAATGGTCAGTTCATCGGTGGCTTTCTGATCGAAGCCCCATGTCAGTTCGATCTGATCGCGTTCGAAATCACTGCTGCGTCGGTCGTAGGCGAGGTTAAGATGTGGGTTAATACTACCCCATTGCCCCGAGGTGATGAACATTGTCTTGAAGCTGGCCGATCCCGAACCGAGAAAGTTTTCTTCATCACCGGTGGGTAGGCGGGCTTCGAGTAAGAGCGCAACATCTCCCTGCGCACCTGCAAGCAGGTGCAGTTTGCCGCGCAATGAGATGTCGCCAATGCCGCTGGCCGATTCATCCAGGGGAGTTGGACGCAATGTCAAGGATGGTGCCTCTGGCGTACCGCCTCCGAAGAAGTGATTCGCTGCGCCGGTGCTGGCGAGCGTGTACGAATTCAGACGGGCGACCGGATCGCCCTGCATCGAGACGCTCACGAACGGGATGGCGATTCCCAAGTCGATACGATCCAATAGTCCATATGTGGCTTGAAAGGCGGCCACCGTTGCCGAAAGGTCCAAGTCCATGTTCAATTCGATATAGTCGTATTCGTTGGGAGAATCACCGAGGCCGGGATCGCCAACATCTTCGTGCGTGAAGGCGAAGACCATGTCTTGTGTGCGCACCCCACGCAATTTGGCCAGATTGAGATGAGACACAGTACCCCCGAAGGTGAGGCCGCCTTTGCCGATCGTGGTGGCATTCTCAGCGAATATCGGTCCGGCGCTTGTGGTTGCCGCGACCGGCACACCGCTGGAGAAGTCAAAGACCACGCCCGGCGTAGTTGAGCTGAGCGGGAACGAGGAGGCGCTGGCACTGATAAAATTCCCGAGGGCGTCAATGATTCTCGCGCTGGCACCAACATTGGCGGGCTTGAAGTGATCGCCGTGCGCTCCCGGTCCACCCAATTCGAGATCGAGTACATCGCTGAATACTTCTTCAAGAGTGCCACGCAAGTTCTCAGTTTGTGCGTGGCTGATCACTGGGATGCTCGCGATCAGTGCGATTGTTAAGATCATTCTCAAACGCATAATCTGGTCCTTTCACTGCTACCGGTTCTGTTCCATGTCCGTAATATTCCATTGATTGCCTTGCCGTTCAAGCCGGACGGTGTAGCGTACGTCCTGTGATTTCTGCCCACTGCGATCACGGAATGTCATCTTGACCTGATTGGTCGTTTCCGCTTTGTCGTTGTCAAATTTAATTCTGCCAATCGTCGAACTGACGTCAAGCTCCTTTGCGTAGTCGACAAATGTACCCCAGGTTGTTTCCCACTCTTTGGGAACGTCGGGATAGCTCTTGCGGAAATCCCGAACTTTGCCGGACTCCAACGAATGCCAAAACTGAGTGAGCACCGAGTTGATCGCGGTCGAATCCAGTGTGCGATCGCGGCTGGCGGCCGGTGGTGTCACGGGCGCGGGTGGGGGCGACTGGCTTTGCACCGGAGCGTTGTTCGGCGAGCGTTGTGACTCAGCGAGCCGAATCGAATCGGCGATCCTCTGTGCCCGGCTGGCTTCGAGGATGCTCGTCCGTTCCTTCTCGAGGCTGTCACGAAGCAGACGCAGCCGAACTGATTCATTCGCGGTAGCAACTGATTCAGCGATGTATGCCGAGCGATCGCGCGTGGCGCTTGACGGCGCCGTTGTCGGACCTTGACGCGCAGGCTCCTGCGTGTGAGGTTCTGCAGGAGTTGCAGACATTTCCCCGGATTGAGTTGCTGTGTCTTGAGTTCCGGTTGTGGTTTTCGGGACATCGTCTGTTCCCAACAGGAAGAGCGCCGCAACTGTTCCGATGACAACCGCTGCTCCAACACCCGCGTACAGCACAGTGCGGTTCGACGTTGCCGCCTCTGAATTCGGCTTGGATTGGGATTCGCGAGATGCCGCCGTACCGTACTTGAGATCGTCGAGTGTGCGCTCGAGATCATCGAGTAGTAGAGTGACATTGATATAGCGCTGGGTGGGCTCTTTCGCCAGGAGACGATCAACAATTGTGGAGAGTTTCGCGGGTGCATCAGGCCTGAACTTGACCAATGGCTCGTGAGGATCACTCACGATGGCGGTAAGCGTCGCGGCGTCATAGTCGCCGCGAAATGGGAGCCGACCCGCGACCATCTCATAGAGAACGATACCGACCGAGAACAGGTCTGAGCGATTGTCGGACTCTTTGCCTTGCACTTGCTCGGGAGACATGTAGCAGATGGTCCCGAGTGTCGAGCCCATGCTGGTCAACGTGGGGTCTGACGCGCGTTTGGCGAGTCCGAAATCGAGGATCTTGACGCGGCCCGAGTTCGCGACAACGATGTTCGCCGGCTTAATGTCGCGGTGGATGATCCCCACTTTGTGCGCCGCTTCGAGCCCCTCGCACAATCCGATGATGTACGTGAGGGCTTTATCGAGGGGCATCTTGCCCGCACGCATATACACGCGCAACGGCTCGCCTTCGACATACTCCATCGCAAAGAACGGTCGCTTATTGAACTCAGAGACTTCGTAGACATGCACAATATTGGGATGGTTGAGCGCGGCGACCGCTTGGACTTCGCGGGTGAAGCGGGCTCGCAGAGTGGTGTCAGCGGCGAGATGGCTCGGCAGGAACTTCAGAGCGACGCGGCGATTGAGTTTGGTATCATCCGCGAGATAGACATCCCCCATCCCACCCGATCCAATCTTGGATGTGATGCGGTAGTGACTGACTACCGTGTTTGGGGCGAGTATTCCTGAGCCCGATATGTCGTCGCCGGGTTCGATTCTATGCCGCCTGTCTGTTCAACTCATTCACTGCTAATCAATTGCATGGCCAGACGTAGCTGACGCCTGGCATTTCTGAGCCGCAGTGGTATCAGTTTACTCAGACACTGGGCTTGACGCAACAACGACCAATGAGACGATTGGGCCGCGAGGCCGTGGTATCTCCCAATCTTCAACCAAGTTATCCGAACTGTTCAGATTAAGAACACGATCAGGATTCCGACAATCTAATGGAGGGGTGTGCAATCGGAATGGACTCCGATGCGGACCTGTGGCCAAACGGCGGCATGGTGCGCTGGCACGAGCATCTGGCCTCCGTGCGGTAAACAGAGTTACGAACCAGCTCGTTCGCTGGCAACGGCTTGCAATAATGGCCAGATGACAATTCGCGACGTATGACAAATCAGGACCGACCAACGACAGGACGCCCGTTCCAGCCGCGGGGGCCGTGGTTTCTCCGATCACGGCTACGTCTGTACGCGTTGCTCATTCTGTCGCTCGCGATTCCCGGAGCGGCGTTGTCGGCACTGGTGTCATTCGATGTCAAGTCGGAGCTGCGTGTTCACGCTGAACGAGAGAATCAGCTTGTCGCGTCCATGGTTGCGCAAACGCTCAACGAGCGTCTCGTTGGCCTAAAGCTTTACGTGCGCAGCTATGCCGAGCGCATCAAGTTTTCGGAATCTGTCTGTGCACGTGACGCCGACTTCGGACGGGTCGTATTGTCGCAGATGGTGGCGGGGAGCGATTTGATATCGCGTGTGTTCATCGCGGATACAACCGGCGTTTTATGGTTGGACACTCCGTCGGATCCGGATGTTCTCGGGAAGAGTTTTGCTCATCGGGACTGGTTCCGTGGCGCCTCACACAGCGACGACGTCTACGTCTCTGAGATATATCGTCGTCAGGCTCTAGGCCAACCATATACGATTGCTGTTTCCTGCAAGATTTTCGATCTCTCTGGAAATTACTGCGGTGTGCTTGTCGCGCAGGTCACGCTTGACGAGCTGGCCGATTGGTTCCTTGAACTGCACTTGCCCAGGGATCGGACAATTGCCCTGGTCGACCAGCATGGTCACTGGATTGACAATACACACGTCCCGGCTTCTTCGATTGATCTTGCCGATACGACCTTGTTCGCGGCGTTTCTCGGGCCATCGATGGCGAGTACGGAAGCGGTGGATCCGATTTCGGGAGTACCGTCGATACTTAGTACGGCCACTCTCGGGTCGTCCAAATGGACTGTGATATCTCGTCACCACATTGACAGAATCTCGCTGCCTGTCCGGACTCTGCAGCAGACAATCGCAATCTACTTCATCGTGGGTTTGTTGGGGATGATACTGATTGGCGGCGCGATGTATCGAACGCTCAACGACTACGACCTGGAGCGCACCAAGGCACAACGTCAACTCTTACGCGCCTACGAAGACGTAGAACTGACTGTCCATGCCCGCACGTCTGAGTTGATCAGAGCGAGCGCGGAGTCCCTTCGGCGTGCGGCCATAATCGACTCATCGAGCGATTCGATCTGCAGTTGCACAATGGATGGAACGATGACAAGCTGGAACGAAGCCGCCGAGCGCCTATACGGCTATTCGTCCGGCGAAATAGTCGGGCATTCCGCCCGGATACTGTTGCCGGATGACCGGGTTCATGAGGCCTTCGACCTGCTTCGCCGGATCGCTATCGGCGAGCGATTTGCGCCAATTGATACCATGCGCCGACACAAGGACGGCCGCCTGCTGCACGTCTCGCAGATGTACTCACCGATTCGGGATGACAACGGAACAATTGTCGGAGTGTCGATAGTCTCGCGAGACATTACGCAGCAGAAGTTGAACGAGGAACAGGTGCAATGTGCGGATCGGGAACGCTCCGAGGCGCTCGAGCGATTGCAGATGATTTTCGATCGAATGCCGATTGGCTGCATTCTCAATGACCTTGAGTTCCGCTTTACGTACTGGAACCCTGCCGCGGAGCAGATTTTTGGCTACCGTTTCGACGAGGTCAAAGGCGAGCTTCCGTTTGGAATCATAACTCCAGAGTCGTCACGGGCTCACGTCGCTGACGTGTTCCGTCGCCTTGCAGAGGGTGACAAGGATGTCGACGCTGTTGGAGAAAATGTCACAAAAGATGGACGCAGGATAACGTGTGTGTGGAACAATACGTCGCTGCGAGACCGTGAGGGGAAGTTCATCGGCGTGATCTCGATGTGCCAGGACGTGACCGTTCAGAAGCGTGACGAAGAGCGACTGCGTGTGTATGCATCGGCACTTGCTCAGAACAACCGCGAGTTGCAGGATTTCGCGTTCGTGGCCTCGCACGACCTCCAGGAACCGCTGCGAAAGATCGCGTCATTTGGTGACAGATTGCGCGCCTCATCCGCCGACGTTCTCGGAAGCGAGTCGCTGGACTATCTCGAACGGATGCAGAACGCCGCCCAACGCATGCAGACACTGATCAATGATCTCTTGGATTTCTCCCGGGTGGCGACCCGGGCTCAACCATTTGTCTCCAGCGACCTGAATGTGATCGCCAAAGAAGTGATGTCGGATCTGGAGACACGCGTCGAGCAGACCAGTGGTCGTGTTGAGATTGGCCAGTTGCCAACTCTTGAGGCCGATCCTGTTCAGATGCGCCAGTTGCTGCAAAATCTAATTGCCAACGCGTTGAAATTTCACCGCCGTGATGTTGGACCGAGCGTCCGCGTCACTGCGAACCGGTTGCCCGCGTCGGCGGGCGGGCCGATGAATCAGCAGTGTGTCCAGATACTCGTCGAGGACAATGGCATTGGCTTCGATGTGAAGTTCATCGACCGCATCTTCACACCATTCCAACGGCTTCATGCGCGTCACGAGTTCGAGGGGACGGGGATGGGTCTCGCGATTTGCCGTAAAATTTCCGAGCGTCATCACGGCTCAATTACGGCAACCAGCACTCCAGGGCGGGGCTCGACATTCATCGTCACACTTCCATTCCATCAACCGGACGCAGAAAGAGCACTATGGACCCAGAACGCCGATCCGTCTGCATCGTCATGGCCGACGACGACCCCGACGATCGCGAGTTAGCGCGTGAGGCCATAGTGGCGTCGCGTCTCCGGAATCCTCTGTATTTCGTCGAGGATGGGGAGGAATTGCTCGACTTCTTGAATCGGCGGGGGAAGTACTCTGTTGGGACCGCCCCACGTCCGGGATTGATCCTGCTTGACCTGAACATGCCGCGGATGGACGGCCGCGAGGCACTGCGCGCCATCAAAGCGGATCCGATCTTACGGACCATTCCTACGGTTGTTCTGACGACGTCCAATGCAGACGAAGATGTACTGAACTGCTATTCGTTGGGCGCAAATTCGTTCATAACCAAGCCGGTTACGTACGACCGGCTTGTCGAGGTCATGCGAGCACTTGGCGCGTACTGGTTTGACATTGTCGACCTTCCAGCGGACACAACGGCGGTCACCCAAGCATGACGAACACTACACCTCATACCTCCGCTACTCCGATGGGGCACGCGGATGTTCATCGCGGCCGAACGAATCTGGTCACCGCCAGCGTCCAAGGGGAATCCGCCCCGATCAAGGTGCTGCTCGTCGATGATGATGAAGACGATTTCCTTATCACGCAACGTCTCTTGCGTGAGGGTGGCACGGCGCGATTTGACCTCGAGTGGGTGTCGTCACCGGATACTGCCCGCAAGCTCATCGCGGAAGCGCGGCATGACGTGTTACTGTTGGATTATGCACTGGGACCTGAGAGTGGTTTGGAGCTCATCGAAGAGTCCATCGCGCGCGGGTGCCGGGCGCCGATGATCATCTTGACTGGACACGGCAATCCCTTGATTGACATGCAAGCACTTCACGCCGGCGCGTCCGATTATCTGGTGAAGGGTGAAATATCCGGCCCTCTGCTCGAGCGCGCAATTCGTTACGCGCTGGAAAAGACCAGGGCTGTCGCCGCTCTCAAGGAGAGCGAGGAGCGGTATGCGTTGGCCGTGGACGGAGCCAGCGACGGACTTTGGGATTGGAATTTGGATACGAAGACAGTCTATCTGTCGCCGCGATGGAAAGGTATGCTCGGGTATGACAGCAATGAAGTAGGTTCGGCGATTCATGAATGGTTCGGCCGTGTCCACCAGGAGGACCGGGCACGTCTGCACTCCGAGATGTCGGCCCACCTTTCCGGTGACACTGCGCAATTTGAAAGTGAGCACAGACTGCTCACGCGGCAGAACATCTACCGTTGGATGTATGCACGTGGTGTCGCGGTTCGCCGTCCGGATGGGACACCGTACCGCATCGCGGGGTCACTCTCTGATACTCATTCGCGCAAACTCGCCGAGGAACAGATCATTCGGGGGTCACTGCACGATTCATTGACCGGATTGCCAAATCGAATTCTGCTGAAGGATCGTTTGTATCAGCAGATCCGTTATGCGGAGCGTCACGATGGTTATCGTTTCGCCATACTGTTCATAGACCTGGATTGTTTCAAGTTGGTCAACGACAGCCTTGGCCATATGCGCGCCGACCAGCTCCTCGTTGCCGCGGGACAGCGATTGCAGAACAACACCAGGCCCGGCGACACGGTTTCGCGATTCGGCGGCGATGAATTTGTCATCATGCTCACCGATGTTGCCGACGCGAACGCCGCAGTCACAATAGCCGAACGCATCCAAAGTGATTTCATGCGTCCGTTCTCCGTTGACGGGGAAGAAGTACTCACAACGTTGAGTGTTGGAATCGTGGTTCACGGGTCCCACCACTGCTCGCCCGATGACATCCTGCGCGATGCCGACACGGCGATGTACATGGCCAAGGAACAAGGCGGCGCCGGACACGTGTTGTTCGGCAACGCAATGAGCGCCAAGTCGTCCGTGCAATTGCAACTCAGGGCAGAACTGCGACGCGCCGTCGAGGCGTGTGCACTGTCGGTGTACTACCAGCCAATTATCGACCTGCGCAATGGCCGGATCTCCGGCTTCGAGGCATTGCTTCGTTGGAGTCATCCTCAACGGGGTTGGATAGCTCCAATGGATTTCATTTACGCGGCCGAGAGCACGGGATTGATTATCCCGCTCGGGCGCTGGACACTTGAGCAGGCGTGTCGTGAAGCTGCTCAGTGGCAAACTGTGCAGGATCCGGTGACAGTAAGTGTCAACTTGTCCGCCCGGCAGTTGCATAGAACCGAATTCCTCAGTGAGCTGCTCGCAATTCTGGAAGCAACCGGGCTTCACGCAGCGTCTTTGAAACTCGAACTGACCGAGCGCACCTTGTTTGGCCAATCGGAGCAGTCGGTGCGTGCGCTTGAAGGGATTCGGCAGGCGGGTATACAATTGCACATTGACGACTTCGGAACAGGATTCTCCTCACTCAATTACCTGTCACGGCTTCCGGTGTCGGCGCTCAAGGTCGATCGAAGTTTTGTATCTGGATTGGCAACGGATGACGGAAACACAAAGATCATTCGCGGAGTTGCCATGTTGGCACACAGTTTGGGTATACAAGTTATCGCCGAAGGGATCGAGACGGAGGGTCAACTTGGCATGCTCAGGGATGAGCTTGAGTGTGACTTCGGTCAAGGGTTCCTATTCTCAAAGGCGGTCGATGCCAAAGCTGCCTCCAAGCTGCTCGGCTCTCAACCGTGGGCAAAAGATGTTCGCCAAGGGTCTACGCTATCTGCACTGCTCTCTCGTTAGCCCCAAAGTTTCCGGATCCTGTCTACCGTACCATCCTTCGAATTGCCTCTCAGTCAGAGCATTATGTACCTGGTAGCATCCTTCAGATTTCGCGCTGCCCTGTGGCCCTTGAAGGGTATAATGATGTGACGCCGGCAAGGTTCTCGGGCGTGTTGCTAGAGCAAACCTTTTATAAATTGACATAGCTACAAAAAGGAGGACACATGGAATCACGTAAACTCTCAATCGGTGCCGTATCCGCGTTTACCCTCTTACTCACCGTTGGGTGTGGCCAGAGCCAGCAACAGTCGGATGTCCCGAAGACGGAGAACCCAGAAATCGCCTCAACTCCTCCCCAATCGGGAACGCCACCGGCGTCCTCGTCGTCAAATACAACTCAGCCGACGCAGGAGCCGGCTCAAAAGCCAGCACCGAAACCGGCCGCGACGAAGCCAGCGACCACTAATACCTAGCCGACCCCCAAGGAACCCGAAGCGCCGAAGTTGGTGACGATTCCAGCCGGGACAACACTTGTACTGGCGTTAGAAACCCATCTGCGGACCGACTCAAACGCGACCGGAGACACATTTCTCGCGCGGACGACTGAGGCCATCCGGGTGGATGGCATGACAGCGATCCCGGCCGGATCCGAAGTGCGTGGGCGTTTGACACATGTGGAGGAGCCGCACCGGACCGCAGGTAAGGCGCAAATGACGTTGGCGTTCGAGGAGTTTGTCGATCCGAGCGGAAAGCGTCATGCCATCAGCATAGCTCCGATTGCTCTCGAAGCGGAAGGGGATAAGATCACGGATGAGACCAAAGTCGCCGCCGGTGCTGTCATTGGTGGTGTCATTGGGGCATTGACGAGCAAGAAGAAGACACAAGGCGCGGCAACAGGAGCGGTGGCCGGAGCGGCCACCGGTGGGGCAATTGCGCTGGCGACCAAGGGTAAACAACTGGATCTGCCGCCAGGGCAACAGTTCAGTGTCGAGTTAATGGCTCCGGTCCAGATTCCCGTTGCCCAGTTGACAGCTGGTAACTGACCGTTAGAAAAAGTGATCTGTGACGGGCGTCGCACGAAGGTGTGACGCCCGTTTTATGTTACTGAATAAGAGTCGTTACTCAGAGGGAGTGACAGAAAGCAATCCTCGCAAGACTACCACAGTCCGGGCAACAGTCGGTAGCGCACTGCATTCGCGTAGGCAGCATATCCGTCGAGGTGTCGTCGCAAGAATTGATCTTCGATCGCAGCACGCCGGAGGATCACTAAGGCATAGCCGATCGCTGGAATCATCGCCCACCATGAACCCAATGCCAATCCGCTGGCCGGAACGGAGATTACCATTCCCAAATACCCTGGGTGGCGAACGAATTTGTAGGGGCCGAGCGTTACAAGATGATGGCCCCGGTCTTCTTGGAGTCGGACAACGGGAGAGAAGAATCGATTGACGACCACTGACCAAATCGTGAGTCCGCCGAACAGGGTAAATCCAACGAGCCCAACCAACTGCAGGGGGAGTGGGATCGAGTCGGACCAATGAAATCGCCCCACGTCAAGCGGTCCAATGATCCAATGTAGGACGAAGAGTACGGTGGAAAAGTGCCACGTGAAGTGGTCAACTCCACCGGGCCCCGGTCGGGCGCGTTCGGCGGCGAGATCGTTGTCGACGGTGAACGCGATCCAGAGTCCCTTACCTACGCAGATCAAGATATACGCCCAGTACACCGGGAGCGTGATCCGCCCTGCCAAGGCAAACATGCCAGCCGCGAATGCGACTGAGACAGCCAGCCATTGCAACAGACGTTTGTACCTGTAGTGGTCTTTCTCCACAGCGAATACCATAAGTTGTACGGTTCTGGGGCTTACAGAGAGGTACCGACAGCGGCTCCTCTACATCGTCGGTTGTAATACGGAATCCACATGCACGGATGTTTGAATTTCTGTTTTTCGTAGACCCCTCGGACTTGTGCCCAGATTTAGAAGGAACGCACAGCACTGCAGTATCGGTTTTACAGATTGATCGAGCCGACGGGGTATTATTACCGCTGAAAACAGTCGGTTCTTCCGACGAAGATATGAGGATTTTCCCGTAGTAAGAATGCTCGCATTATTGGCTTGCCGTGCATATCGTAGTTAGTATCGCAACTGCTTATTAAAACCGCGCGAATTTTTGACCAAACTTCGTCTGCTGTGGCTTCGGCCCGTCCAGAGAGGTGCGTGCGAGGGTTGCCGGAGAGCTGATCTCCGGTTAGTGTGTTGGACTGTCTGGGTGTTCCTAGGAGCTACTTGGGGGCGGCAAACGTTTGAAATTTCTTGATGCCTAAGTCTTTGACTAACTCGCGATGCTGATTAGTGTTGCAAAGAACCCAGCGCGAGTCCGACGGAAGGACGAGAGTCGGCTGATAGACACTGTCAGGCATGATCAGCCGCACGGGTCTGCAGCGTCAGTCCCTCCCTGATCCGGACGTAATTTATTGCAATGTAATATGTTACATCCGTATCCGCCCGCCTTGGCACGGGTGACTTCCAGCTGCAATTCGCTCCAGTCTTCGAGGAAGACCTGGAGGCAACCTCGGAGGTTACCCCAACGCGAATTCTAGCTAAACCGGCAGTGAATTCGTGGTTGCGCTGCCCATATCCCGCAATAGCGCTTGTCCCTTTCGAGGGTCGGAGTTACATTTCCACCGAGGCAAATGCGGAGGTGGACTTACTTACTCATTTTGCCGCGTCTCGCCTGAAGTCTGTCCGATGTACCGGTTTTCGAAACGACAAGGAAGCCACAAACGCGACACGTCGAGTGTTCGCCGATGAAGTAGCGCATGGATGCGCCTGCTTTAGCCGGGGGAATTTCGTGGATGTGTTTTTGTTTTTAACCAAGTCATTGAGGGCGTTGTTTGACATGATTCATTGAGAAAGGTTTTACCGATGACCTCAGATTCACGCACCTCTCTCCGCGCACGCACGGCACTGGTTTCTGTATTAAAAATGCTGCCTGTGATTCTCGCGTTCGCCCTCACGCTATTCGCCACTACTTCCGCATTTGCGGCCGCTGTAACGACGGACTGGGACGATTATCCTC
>JBKKDE010000089.1:0-2791 GCA_046708665.1 Candidatus Zixiibacteriota bacterium
GCTCAAAGAAGTGTCGACCGTGCGCAGTATGGACGTGGTCCTCCCGGTTAAAGAAACCGTCGGCCAGCAGACGCGGGAGGTCCGCTTGCGAGTTGTTAGTCGACCCGATCGCCTGGTCGCCGAGTTGTTAGCCCGCCTGGGTGTGGACCTGCCGACCGCCCCAAAGATGGTGCAAAATGTAGTGGAGAAAAACGGGGGTTGAGCTTCAAAAACTCCAGCAATTCCGAGCTTTCGCTCCGCCAACTGACGAACTTGGGCTAGCCCGACTTTAGCTACTGGCGACGGAAATCGACGATTTTCAGGGGGTCGGGTGACGGAAGTCATTGGGTCGCTGAATCCAATTTTTAAAAAGTCGCTGTGGGGCAGACCCAGGCTCTTCACAGTCCAGTATTTCTCCCTACAATGCCCGGCGGATATGCATCTCAAATGTCACCGGCGTTTCAAAGACGGCAAGGAGCATCGTTACTGGTCCATTGTGGAAAGCCGCCGGTGCAGCGGCAGGCGCATCGTGCAGCGACACGTCCTCTACTTGGGCGAGATCAATGACAGTCAGAAGGAGTCCTGGCTCAAATGCATCGAAGCCTTCGATGCCAGCAGCCAACAGCAGGTGCGGTTGGCGCTGTTCCCGTCTGACCGCGCCGTTCCGGAGCACGCGATCGACTGCGGGGTGCAGGTGCGGCTGCGCGATTTTTTCATCCGCCACCCGCGGCAATGGGGCGCGTGCTGGTTGTTTGTGGAGTTGTGGAGAGAGTTGCACCTGGACCGTTTCTGGCTGGAGCGTTTGCCCGACAGTCGCGAGGGCACTTGTTGGGTTCACGTGTTGACGGTGTTGTGCGCGTATCGGTTGATTTCGCCGGGCAGCGAATGGCGGCTGCACCGGGAGTGGTTCGAGAAGAGCGCGATGGCCGATCTGTTGGGTGAGGATTTCGCGCTGGCGGCCAAGGACACTCTTTACCGGTGCCTGGACAAATTGCTGGTGCACAAGGAGGCGTTGTTCCGTTTCCTCAAAGAACGCTGGCAGGGGCTTTTTGGCATCACCTACGACGTGTTGCTCTACGATCTGACGTCCACTTACTTTGAGAGCGATCCGCCGTTTGGGGAAACGGACAAGCGCCAGTTTGGTTACAGCCGGGACAAACGTTTTGACTGCGTGCAGGTGGTCATTGCGTTGGTGGTCACGCCCGAAGGTTTTCCTCTGGCCTACGAAGTGTTGCCGGGCAACACCGCCGACAAGACGACGCTCAAAATGTTTCTGGAGAAGATCGAAAGTCTCTACGGCAAAGCCCGGCGCATCTGGGTGATGGATCGGGGCATACCGACCGAAGAGGTGCTGGCCCAAATGCGGCAAAGCGATCCGCCGATCCTTTACATCGTGGGCACGCCCAAAGGTCGCTTGAGCAAGCTGGAAAGCCAACTGGTGGACCAACCCTGGCAGGAAGTGCGCCAGGGCGTGCAAGTCAAACTCCTGCCCGATTCGGGCGAACGCTACATCCTGGCCCAGAGCGTGGACCGCGTGAACAAGGAGCGGGCCATGCGCCGCCGCCAGCTCAAGGGGCTCTGGCATCGGCTCAAGGAACTGGGCCAGATGAAAAAGCTCACCCGCGACGGGCTCTTGCTCAAGCTGGGCGCCGCCCAACAACGGTCTCCGAGCGCCTGGCGGCTGGTGGCCGTGCGCCTGCCCAAGGCCGGAGAAGCAGTCAGCCCGGAAACGTTCGCCTTCCGACTGCGAAAGAAGAAACTTCGCCAGGTGCGCCGGCGCGAGGGCCGTTATCTCTTGCGCACCAATCTGACCGAAGAAGACCCCGGCAAAGCCTGGCATTTTTACATGCAATTGAGCCAGGTGGAGGAAGCGTTCAAGAACCTCAAAGGCGATCTGGCCGTGCGACCGGTTTATCATCAACTCGAACACCGGATCGAGGCGCATATATTCGTGAGCTTTCTGGCCTACTGCGTGCACGTGAGCTTGCGGGAGAAGGCTCGCCGGCTGGCGCCGGGGCTGACCCCGCGCAGCGTGCTGGAGAAATTGGGAACGATGCAAATGCTCGACGTGCATTTTCCGACGACCGACGGCCGGGAACTGGTCTTCCGCCGCTACACGCAACCGGAGGCCGACCAGAAACTCTTGCTGGAGCAGTTGAATTTGACCTTGCCCCAACAATCGCCACCGCGCCTGAGCGCCAAGCAGGAACTGGAAATGTAGGGCAGACCTTTGGGACGCCAGACTTGATTTCGAGCCACTTGCGGTCCAGCACCTCTTCCAGTAGCTAAAGTCGGGTTAGCAATTGACCGGGCAGCCGCAGGGCAGGCGGGGCGCCGGCGATTTTCTCTTTCACGGTTTGACGCCAGCATGTTGAAATCGCGGGGATGCAAACCCGTCCTTTGGGCAAGACCGGACTCTCGCTACCCATCCTCAGCTTTGGCGCCTCATCGCTGGGGCAGGAATTCCGCAATGTCACACTGGATGAGGCCATCCGGAGCGTTCGCGTGGCGCTCGACTGCGGGCTGAACTTCATCGACACCTCGCCGTTCTACGGTCGCGGCATGAGCGAGGTGCTGTTGGGCATCGCCTTGCGCGAAGTGCCGCGCGATTCGTACTCCCTTTGCACCAAGCTCGGTCGCTATGATCTGCAACACTTCGATTTCTCGGCCCGGCGCGTCGCTGAGAGCGTCGATGTCAGCCTGCACCGTCTCAACACGGATCATCTAGACATCGTCCTATGTCATGACAACGAGTTTGTGGAGATGCAGCAGATCATCGATGAGACGCTACCCGCCCTCCGCAAAATACAGC
>JBKKDE010000090.1:0-2974 GCA_046708665.1 Candidatus Zixiibacteriota bacterium
GAATTCCAGCTCAACCCATAGCTGGGTCCGAACGTGAATTCCATGTTTGTCGATGGTCTGACGGTCATGAACAGATCGTAGTCATTCTGAGCCCCGTCGCGGTCTGACCCCCAGAAGTAGTTGATGTTGCCGCTGACCGGCTTGCGGTAGTCAGTTTCGGCCCATATCCATGTCTGAGTCGAAGCGGGAATTGGCACGAGCACATTGTTGCCGATTTCTAAGTCGTCGTAGCGGCTCGCGGTCCGTTCGTGGCCACCACCAACATACCACAGGTTCTTGAGTTGGGCCTGACCGTTCCAGTTGCCTCCGAGATTCAAGCGATCGCCGGAATTGTTCCAGTTGTACCAGGAGTTAAAGTTGTTCCACGTGCGACTGATCGGCCCGAAACCCTTCTCCGTACGGTATTGGACCCACGACCAACCGCCCACGTAATCGGCGCGCTGGACAAAGCCGAGATCGTTGTAATTGAAGGCGCGATCATTGTACTCGAAGCCAGTATTGCCCATAAAGTGTTTGCCCGAGAGTTTCTCAAATAGGAGCCAGAGCCCCCAGCCCGGCGCCGTGCTCGCCGGTGAGCTCCCGCCGAGCTGGCCCCGTGCGGCGTAGTTGTTTTTCCTGGTCTTCAGTGTCCAATCGACCGCTCCAGCGTAGGACGGCCCGCGTTCGTCTTTGTATTGCGACGTCATCGTAGCGCCGATCGACGAGTTCCCCATGAAGTCCTGCTTAACTCGTGCGACATTCGCAACACTGCGTTCGGCCACGCGTTCGCGATACGTAACGGTATCGCCATTGTCGTTTGTACCCAAATATTCAGCGTGCTCATCGGACGTGACCGCGTTCACCATTGAGTACGACATCCCGCCTTTGGTCTTGCCCGACAGCTTGCCTGCGTAGAGAATGGTTGCGGCTTCAGGGCGGCTGATGATCATAGCATCCGACTCGACACCGGACGGATACCTGGGCGATGCACCGATGCGTCTTGAATAGAACATGTTGAATGGCGTGTCGAAGAGTTGCAGACCTTCGAGGAAGAAGGGGCGCTTCTCGGGGTAGAATGTCTGGAATCTGCCTAGGTTTAGCACTGTGCCATCGGCTTCGACTTGCCCGAAGTCGGGGTTGATCGTCGCATCCAGGACGGTGTTGTTGGAGATTGCCCATTTGAAGTCCGCGCCAACGTCCTGGAGTCCGTCGCGACCGTCCGGGTTACCGGCCCGTTCGGGCTCTGTCCTGACTTTTGCGGTTGTGTAAGGGAGGACTTCCAGGTGACGTGGAGGGTCGATCTGTTCGATCCCACGCAACATTCCATATCGTGAAACTCCGGCCGCTTCCGCACGTGGGACGAATTGCCAACGCGCCGTCTCGTCATTGCGCGATATGTAACGAATGAAATCGACGCCCCACTCTTGTTCCGGTTTCGGAGGGAAGCGAAGGCAGTGGTACGGAATCTTTAGCTCGACTGTCCAGCCGTTGGGGATGTCGCTCACTTTTGATTCCCACACCGCATCCCATGAATCATCAGTCCAGCTATTGTTGTAGATGTAAACGTCGCGCTGTACGCCGGAGGCGTTCACATTGAAGCCATACGCTGTCTGTTTGTCATTGTAGGAATCGATGTTGATCTGGATAAAGTCTGCTTCGCTGGATCGGTCGCGCCGTGTTAGTCGCCGACGGATCTTGTCGGGATTTGAGTCAAAGCAGATGATGCCGACATACAGCGCCTCGTCATCGTACGCAAGCTTCACAAGAGTCGATTCGCTCGAGTGCTGCCCCTCCTTGGGCCACGTCTGCTTGAATCCATCCGCAGCCGGCGCCTCCGACCAGAACTTTTCATCGAGCAGGCCGTCGAGCTTGAACTCGCCTTGGCGCCGTACCGCCATCACCGTCCGTTTGGGATCGGCTTTAATGGTTGTGTCGGCGGCACTCTCACCATCAGCGCCGAACCCCGCTACGGGTGTAAGGGAGAGGCAAAGCCCCGTCAATACAGTGTACTTGATGCGTTCCCATCGCATAAACAGACTCCGCCCTTCCCGGTCGCACGATCCTCTCTTTTCGAGGGGTTAGCGCGTTGAGTGCGCCCCATGGTTTGAGGACGCTGCGTGCACCGATGTGTAAAACCCGAACTATTCAGTTGTTAGACTGGGATCAATCTCAACGTCTCGAACAAATCCCTCCGATGGCCCTGGCCGACTACATCAACTTAGACGACGCTTCAGTAAATCGGTTAGGTACTGCCATCAACGGATGAAGAATCCCCCATTCGGGTCGTCCAGATCCGATGCGGCGCGAGGTTGCCGCGTTGACATATGAGTTACGGTGGAGCCAACGGAAAGTTTCGAGGGGTGTGTTACTAAATATTAATGATCCGATTGTTCGAAGTATCTTTGAAGTGGGACACATTCGAGCAGACCCCACTCCGTGAATCACTGCGATCGTCGTGAATACTTGTAGGTCTCGGAATTGGCTGTCGCTGCCGAAAACATAACCGCTACACACAGATATCCGAACCATGACCTTTTCATCGCAGTCACTTTACCGACTCAACCCTGCGGTTCACCGCCTTCGTCATTGAATTCGGCCGTGCATGAAGTCAGACATGGCATGAACTCTTCACGGGAAAACTCGGCTCCCCACACTTGCATCATGTTTTCGTCGAGCGCCAAGACACCTTCACGTGTCACTCCGGATGGCGGCGGCAGTATCTGCGCCATGCGGTCAAAGATCAGACCGCGGAAATCGTCGGAGACATCGGGCAAAAGCTGCCAAAGTGTGAACACTTCGCACATGTTCGATTCACGCAGGACAGTTTCGAGATCGACGCGTGCTGCGCCATCAAAATCATAGCGCGCCAACGCTGAACGAAATTCATCTGATGCACCGCCGAAGTACGGTGTTCCCGGACCGATGCCGGGCCGCGTCTCGCAGACCGCGCCCGACGGGACGACAGCCTCACGGCCGTTCTTTTCGAGTGCTACCC
>JBKKDE010000091.1:0-8104 GCA_046708665.1 Candidatus Zixiibacteriota bacterium
CGCCCACCGTTTGCCCCACGTGTGGTTCATTGTTCCTTCTCCCTTTGACATACGAATCGTTTTTCCTCGTTATCGGTTGGGTTCGCCCCGCCATGAAAGGCGGGGCGAACCGTAACTGACCTGTGACTTAGTTAGTGCTCGCTTGGGCACCGCGCTTGACTACGACCTTGACCACCTGTGCCCTCGATCCTCCGGCCGATCCACCCGTGCATGTGAAGTAAACCATGTACACACCCTGGGCGACATACTCTTCGTCCTGGTTTGTGCCATTCCACTCCACATGCGAGATCGGGTTCTGGAAGCCTCCTGTGGTCAGGTCGCGAACCTTCACGCCAGCCACGTCAAAGACTTCCGCGTGCGCCGAGCCGCCTTCGCAGAATCCCTGCAAGTCGAAGCGGATCGTCTGGCCGTTCCACGGATCGAACGGATTGTTGGATCCAGAGCTGATGATTACGGTGTCGATTCCGCCGCCGTCGCCGTCGCCAGAGCAATTGCTACCCCAGATCGTGTACTGCTCTTCAACGATCTGAGTGCGGTTACCCACGAGATCCTGCACGCCGTCGCAATCGTGATCGTACTCGACGTACTCGCAGTTGCACTCGCCATTGTAGTAGACGTAACGGTCACCGACATAAATCACGATACGAAGGCGACGACCCTGAGCGATATGGCTGATCAGTTGGAAGCTGAATTCACCGGTCAGCATGTCGAGCTCTTCGTTAAACGCATCGTACGTCTCGGTGTGAATCAAACGGCTCTTCGGAAGTGCGTCGAATTCGGAACCCGTGATATCGAACACATCGACAAACACGTTTTCCCAATCCACCCCGGCCGGACCCTCATCAGTAATCTTGATGTGGAAGGTCGGGTTTGCGCAATCCTCGTAGCCAACGACTTCAACATTCGGCGAGCTGCGATCCACGGTGAACGTGAAGGTGTTCTCCGCGCAGTAACCGGCGTCGTTGAAGGCCCGGACATACAGGGTGTGCGTACCGGACGTCAACGCCGGAGCAAAGGCTCCCTCGTAGCTGTCGCCGCCGCCATCCCCATAGTCTGAGTAATCGTCGTCAGTCAGACACTCCTCTGGTCCGTTCCAATTGACAGTCAGGATGCCAGTAACTTCATCCCAGTCGACGTCATACCAGCCGTTGTCAGACTCATCACCATCCGACATCAGCGTGATGTTGCCGTCGAGAACGACCGTCATGTTATCCTCGTCGAGGTCGGTATTGCGATTGTTGAACTCAATGTTCGAACGAACGCGAGTGTAGATCGTCGGCCACGGACCGGTAACGTTACCCACGGCCTTCTCCATACCTGCGTTCTCGACTGTGAGAGCACCTGGGACACAGGTACGTCCCGCCGACACGATCGCGTAGAGACCGTGCAGATCGGTCGTGTACACTGAGCCCGACGAGTCGTCAATTCCGCTGGCCGCCAGGAGTCCATCTTCGGTGTTCCACTGGTCGCCATCCCACCAGCCAACCGTCAGATCGCTGTTATCCAGCGCTACCTGGTTGCGGTACTTGACCGTGACCTTGGCGTACTTACCCGTGTTAAACGTCCCCTCGAGAGGAGTCGTCAGACGGATCGCCGTCACCAGCGGGAAGCGAGTGCCCGCGTGCGCCGGCCACGCTTGATAATGTTGCTGCTCCCAGTTCACAACCGGAACGCGCGCCGGGAAGACAACGATTCCGTTGTCCGCCGACAGTGCACCAGCATCGATGCAGACCTTGGCGCCGAGCGTCGGATGCGTACTGTTGCAACCACCGATGGCCGCCTTAACAGGCCACACCGTCATGACCTCGCGCTTGAGGTGCGTGCGGTTCGACGCGTCGGTATACGACTGCCAGAACCAACCCTCACCACCGAGCTTGATCGCGTCGGACCCACTGAATGCGCCCGACTTCAATGACGGGAGATCAGGATCCGGCGCCCACAGGTCGATTTTCTCGGCCGTTAGGTCACCGGTCATGTCGGCCCAGACCGCCAACATCATGTTGTGGTAATCATCAGACGTATTGTCCTGATCAACATGCACCAACCCGAGCTCATCAAACGTGCGATCTTCGAACCAGATCGTCGCACCCGAGGTCGAAGCCCCTGACGGCGTGATCACGCAGTTGTTGATCGTGACCGTCGCGATTGGCTGCACGTCGAAGTCCTGGTTGCCGTTCTTGTCGGTCGGAACTACGCGCAGATCGAATGAGCCGGAGAGCACACATGGATTCCATGTGGTCATCCAGCAGGTGCTATCACCGTTGACCGTGGAGGAGATGCCGATGCCGGTCCAAGCCGACTGGCTGGTCGAACCAGTCTGACGGTATTGGAACTGGACATAGTCCACATCGGTGTCCCACGTCGCACCATAGATCGTGTATTTGTTAACCATGTGCTCGTCGGTCGACTTGCCGAAGCCCGTGATATGGGCAACCGGCGGAGTCTGATCGACGATGCAGATTTCGCGTGCAGACGACGTGTACATATTGCCGACGTTATCAATGGCAACCGTCCACGCGCAGTAGGTGCCCGGCTCGAGACCAGTCGGATTCCACAGCGCGAAGGCATTGTTTTGACCGTCGTTCAACACGACCTGCTTACCCCAGACGATTCCAACATCGTTGGCACCGCCGCCGGCCAGGCCCTGAATCTGACTGGCCAGAGCCGCGAGGTTCGCACCCCAGTTGGCGCTGATATCAAACAGGTCGCCACCCGTCGCCGAGCCGATGTGTGAATAGCCGACGCTGTCAGTGAAGTTGATGACGCCGAACACTGCCGCGCCGGAGTTTACGATCGCCGGGAACAGCGATGCATAGTCCGCGAAATCGTCGGCGTCTTCGTCGGTAACGAGCACGAGCACCTTCGAGCAATTGGATCGCCACGGATACGACGTCAGCGCAGTGTTCATCGCCGTGAGGCCGTTCTCCGTACCGCCCATTTCATCACCAACGGTGGTGATCATGGTCTGGAACGCGTTAATGTCCGTCGTGAAGACACCGTTTCCAGGAGCCGCCTCAGTGCGCGATCCATCGGCGCCCATCACTTCGTAATTGCCGTCGTACCCCAACACACCGAGGCGGAAGTCGAGACTGCCCAGTGCATTGGCAAAGAGCGTGGCATTGGTTGCAATTGCCTCCTGCTCATCGCCCATCGATCCGGAACCATCCTGAACGAAGACGATGTCAACACAGCCGCCACCGCCACCGCACTCACCGACGAAGAACTGGAGGTACTTGGCGCCAGCGTTCCACGTCGCGTACGGTTCCAAATCGGTGCAGGAGTGATCGTCGATGGCATTCGCCGTAAACTTAACGACGCTGTCATTCGGCAAGACCACCTCGTGGCAGGTGCCAAAGGTTTCGTCGCCGTCGATGTCAACGATCTCAGAGTACGGATCGGATCCATCGACCACGACATTCATCGGCACCGAGTGGCAAACGTTGCCCGCCCTGTCGTACACCCACGCAACCACGGTATAGCGGCCATCCGAACAGCAATTGCCTTCGTAGCCGTATTCACCCTGGAGGTTGAGGTCGCTAAGCACCTGACACCAATCGGTGAACCAATCGACGCACAGCGATCCGTACACGTCGGTATCGATACGCACCCAGCCCAGATTCGGGTCGAGGTTGTCTTCGATCACGATGCCCGGAGCATCCGCACCGCGGAAGTTCCAGACGATCGAGTCCATACCGGCGGTGGCGTTGATCGCCGCCGTGTCGATGCACAAATCAACGCGGTCGCCGACAAACGTGATCGTCTGTCCATTGACCGTACGCTGGTGATTCGGGTTCGGGGCCATCAGAGCAAGCGCCTCGCAGCCCGCCGTGACCGTCACGTTCACGCAACGCGGACCGTCTTTGCCCACGTTGTTATTGAACGAGCGGGTATAGAGGTAGAAGTTGCCTTCCAAGCTCCCGATGTTCCACTCGTAGGTGAACTCGTCACCCGAGGCAACTGCCGAACCGATGTAGGTTCCGCCGTTGGTCTGTGCAACCGAACGGAAGAACTGCACCGAGTCAACGCCCGACGTCGACAACTTGCGCGCCGTCAGAACGTTGTTGCTGGTCGGCGTAATGAACGAACCAAAGGATGGGCTTGTGATTAGCGTCGTGTCCGGACCCGCAACCTCGAGGATCCAAACCTGGCTACCCACGACTACGCTGTGCCCAAGAGCATCGGTCACGTTGAAGGTGATCTCTCCGCCCCATACTCCGCAGTTGGACAACGTCACGCATGACGAGTCAACCGGATCGAAGCAGAACGAGAGTGGGTCTGTCGCCTCATTCAACGAAGCGCCTTCGCCAGCACAGATGAACAATTGATCGATATCGCACTCTTCAACGGCATCAACTGTGAAACAGATGTCGTTGTGCGCCTTAAACGTCCCACCGCCAACCGGCAAGATCGTCATCGGCGTCACCCCATGATCGAAGCGAACGAGCATATGGTGAGCGAAGTCGTCATTGAAAGTAAAGTCGTCGAATCCGTCCTCCGTCGAGCTGCCGTCGGTGTAGTAGATCACCGCGCGCACACGATACAGCCCATCGGCCTGATCGCTCACGTCGGTCGATCCGGAATACGTGCCGTCGTTATTGCTCGTCAGCTCAAACCAAGTGTACTGATCCTCGACGTCTGAATAGATCGTATTCGAATACGCGACCCAGACCACATCAACGAAATCCGGATTGTTCACCGTGACGGTGACACTCAGGGTATCATCAACACTGACGTAGCCGCAAATCTCCGGACCGCTAACCGAGATGGTCGGGTCCTGATCGGGGCCGAGGACTTCGACATCCCAGAAATCGGATGATCCGCTGTTGCATGCGCAATCCCACACTCTCATCTGAATGTGGTACTGGCCGGCCGGGAAATCACCTAACACTGTCCACTCAGCGGTGAAGAGCGAATCGATGGTGTTGTCCGGCGTGGCCAGGAATCCGGCGACCACGTTGAAATTGTCGTCGTAGATGTAGAAGATCACGGAATCGACGCCGCAGTTATCGACTCCACCATAACCCCAGTCCGATTGGTTGTCGTACGCGTTACCGTAGAGGGTAACGGTCGAACCATGCTGGATCGGAGTCGGATCGCTGTCGTCGTCGGCGTTGTTCGTAATGTCATCACCAACTTGCGTGACCACCGCCCACGGCTCCGTGTTGTCACCCTTCACCCACACGAGCTCGGACATTGTTGTCTGTCCGGACAAGTTGCGGGCTACTGCATAAATGTAATGCGGGCCATCGAAGTTCGGCTCATCCCAGAGGAAGCCCCACCGTCCATCGATACTGTAGTAGTCAGAACCGATGTAGCCCGCCTCACCGAGGTCGTCGATCACGCGGACGTACCAGAATTCAACCTCGACTACCGGATTGACCGGATCGGACGACGAAGCGACTGCTTCGAGTTCGATCGGACAACCGATGAACGACGGGTCGGTCGAGGTCGGATGGACCAGAGCGACCGTCGGCGGCGCGCACGAAAGGTGCACAGTCACGATATAGAGGTTCGCAGAACGATTCAGTGCATTGTCGACCGCCCAGACCGTCAACTCATAGCTGCCATCTGGCAAGCCCATGGCGACTGGATTCCAAACGATCTCGTTCCAGAAGACTGACGAGGTCTGATCCTCATCCTGCGGCACGCCAACTGAGTCGAACTCAATCCACTCAGTCGAACCAACCGCGCGATAGGCATAGACAGCTTTGTTCCAGCCCTCTTCAAGGAGCGAAGCTGAACGAATCTCGATGCCTCCGAATGCTTCGCCACCAGGAGCCGTGCAGAACACTTGATCGTTCATCGGCTCGACGATGATAGCATCGGTCGGATCGGCATCAAGCAGGTACAGCGTGATGCAATCTTGGCTACGATTACCGCATGAGTCCCAGACCTCGACAAGCAAGACGGCCTGCTGGACACCGGTCCATTGGCCATCCCACCACGGCGCATCCGCCGGGTTGAAGGTCAGATTCTGCAACGGGTTCGAACCCTGGAGGTCACTGACAACCCAGCGATCGTCACCATTGCCACTCTTGTTGCTGCTGCCGTCGTAGTCGCAGATATCACCCTTATTCGGACAATCGCACTCGTCGTCGAAGCACGAGCCGCTCGGATAAGGACCTTCTCCACGGAACTCACTGCAATCGCAGTTATGCGAATCATCATACAAGGTCCAGCGAACTCGCTTTACATCATCCTTGAAGTTCAGGTACTCAGGACCCTGACCTGTCCACGGATAGACGCTCGGCTGAATGGTCATCTCGTTGCCGAACTGCGTCCACGCCCAACCACGCGGGTCGGACAGTGCGCAGGAAACGTTCGGCTGAACGATCAGTTCGCCATTCACCGTCGTCCACACCGTGTCCATCGCCACTTGCGGCGCGGTCAAGTCGATGTAGTACGTGTTCATGTCGCACTCGGTGGAATCAAACGTGTTGGCGTCAAAGGCGCCGTCGCCGTTGTAATCCCACGAGTACGTTCCCCAGATCGTGTGGCCAATGACGCGCCAGTCATACGAAATCCCGTCCTGGAGAGAATAATTGTCGAGATCGAGATCCCAACGCCAGACTGTTGAATTCGTGCCGCCCGGGAAGGAATACTCGCCGAAGAAGCCCGAGCCAACGTCTGTCCAATAGGCCTGCAGATCCGGATCGGTCGACTTCTTATACCAGAGCACCACGTCTTCCAGATCATCAACGTTACCCTGCGTCAGGTCGAGCTCGGCAACAAACGTAACCAGATGGTCTTCGTTGCCACCGATCGCCAAGTATCCGTTGCTCGGACAAACGTCCGGTGTCCAAAGGCACAGCGGCGGCGTATCGATATCGACGCAAATCTGCACGCACGGCGTGATGCAGGTATTACCCTGATCGTCGTAAACAATCGCGCGCAAGTAGATGATCGTGCCGGACTCGGTGATCCAAGCCAGGTCTTCGGTATTCCACCAATCGACGCAACCGAACGGACCTTCGAGGTCTGCACCCGGCTGAATCGCAAAGGTTTCCCACTGGAACACAGTTTCGCACGGCACTTCACGCAGACGGCAGATGGTGATTGTGCAGGACGTGTCGGCCTGAGCCTCCCAACAAATCGTCGAATCGAGATTGTTGGTAGCGGCGTACACGGTGCAAGCCACCGGATTGCCTACGGTTGGGTAGCAGCGCGTTGTTCCAAAGAACGGATTGTTCGGATTGGCAAACGTCGTACAGACCGAACCATCCGGGAAGCCGGCAGGCGGCGGGCAGGCTGTGTCGAAGCAAATCGTATCGAACACAAAGCCCACGCAGCATTCCGGTGACCACTGGTAGTCGATCTTAAGGACATCCTCCGGATCCAAGCTGGTGCCGGCCGGATCGATCTCGATGCAGACCTGAACCGGGTCAATCATCGAGCGCGAGCGGCGGATGCACTTGCCATCCACCGGATTCACGATCAAAGCGCATGGCGCGACCGTGTCCGGTACACACAGCGGAATCTCGGTCTCGTCGGAATAGTGACCCGCAGCGTCGCACACCTCGACATCCAACTCACCAAGGCCCTTGAACCAGCCCTCGCTGCTGAACGTCAGAGTGGTGCATCGTGCATACACGTTCTCGACATACACAACCTGATGATAGAACTCATCAGCCCACTGCTCGCCACTCGGCGCGGCCGACATACGAATCTTGAATGGCGCCGTACCTGCTTCGATGCAGATCTCGACCTGGTTCAAGCCGTCGACTTCGAAACCGTGAGCGTTGCAGTACGGCTGGTAGGTCTGAACGTTGCCGTTCACCGTATTGACATAAACGTCAACATAGTAGGACGACCATACGAACTCGAAGTAGCCGCAGCATGTCTCAACCTGCTCGCGGGTGCTGGTACGGCCCGCAGCGTCAGTCGAGATCACCATGACCTGAAGAACTTCTACCGAATCATCCTCGCGAACCAACGCATCCAGACCTTCGCAATAAATCGAGATGGCCCAATGGTTCGGACCCTCGCCGGCAAAGAAGCTGACGGCATGCCACTCGCCAGGCGTACCCGCCGAGTCAGCAATGCGAACCAGGACGGTGTCGATACTGAGGACATCCAAGCTGGTGTCGTTGCACGGACGCGTGTA
>JBKKDE010000092.1:0-4089 GCA_046708665.1 Candidatus Zixiibacteriota bacterium
TTGGCTGCCATGGAGAAATATTTTGGCAGTCCCTACCCCTACGACAAACTCGACTTGATCGCGGTCCCGGAATTCTGGCCGGGAGGCATGGAAAACCCCGGAGCGATCACCTTTGCTGAGGGAATTCTGCTGCTCGATCCGGCAACCGCAAGTGTTGGTCAGAAGCGTACGCTGGCTGCTGTGGCCACGCACGAATTCGCGCACATGTGGTTCGGCGATCTTGTGACGATGGAGTGGTGGGACGATCTGTGGTTGAATGAATCGTTTGCGTCGTGGATGGGTGACAAGATTGCGCATCAGGTGTTTCCCGAGTATGGGCTCGATGTTGCTGCGGTACGGAGCGCGTCGGGTGCCATGGTCACCGATTCGCGGCCGTCCACACGCGCGATTCGTCAGCCTGTCGCAGCCACGGACAATCTGATCCAAGCCGCGGATGAACTGGCATACAACAAAGGTCAGGCAGTCCTCGGAATGTTTGAGGCGTGGCTTGGACCGGAAATATTCCGTCAGGGTGTGATCGACTACATCAAGAAGAATGAGTGGAAGAATGCGACGGCCAATGATCTGTGGGCCGCACTTACTGCCGCATCGAAAAGAGACTTCTCCTCAACGATGGCAACGTTTCTTGATCAGCCGGGTGTCGCGACTGTTTCGGCTGAATTGACAATGGACGGTAACTTGCGTTTAGCCCAGCAACGGTTCACGTCGTACGGGCACCCTGCCGGTAACGAGGTTTGGGCGATACCTGTGGCATTCAAGTATGCCGACAGGACCGGCACGAAGTCGAAGACGGTTCTGCTCGAGGACGCCGAAATGACCATTCCGCTCGACTCCGATGGTCCGGCGCAATGGATTATGCCGAGCGCCAACGGTGCGGGGTACTACCGGTGGTCGGTGTCACCGCAGATGATGGCGACATTGGCCGAAAATGGCACGGAACTGCTTGAGGTGACTGAGCGCGTAAACATCATCGGCAATGTCAGCGCGCTATTGGATGCCGGGACGATTTCCGGCGATGACTATCTCCACACGTTGAATCATTTCGCCGATGATCCCGATCCGCGCGTGATTTCGACGATGTTGTCCGGCCTCGACAAGGTGAAGAATGCATTTGTCACACCGGAGTTGTGGGACGAATTCGCGATGTACGTTCGTCGGACTCTCGGCCCTGCGCTCAAGCGTTTCGGCTTGCAAACTGTCGCCGGCGAGGATGAAGAGGTGACACGGTTTCGGCCGCAGTTGATTCAGTGGCTTGGCAAAGAGGGCAACGACCCGAGGGTTCTCGCCTATGCCGACTCGTTGGCCAAAGTATATATGCACGACCCAACAGCCATTGACCCGGCGCTTATTTCAACATCGGTGACGCTGGCAGTCCAGGATGGCGATCGTGCGATGTTCGACGACTGCAAGAAACGCTTCGAAACAGCGCAGATCCCACAACAGCGTTCGCTCTTCCTTGCCGCCCTGGGTAATTTCCGCGATCCAGCCCTGGTGGATGCGGCACTCGACTATTCCCTCACCGGGCCGCTGCGTCCCAACGAATGTTTCTATATCCCGTTCGGCATCAGAAATAACGCCGCCTATGAGGACAAAGTGTTCGCATGGCAAATGGCGAACTATGAAACCATTACCGCGAAATTGCCGCCGATGTTCACGTCGTTTATGCCATACATGGCCGGCGGCTGCTCACGTGAGCGGCTGGCGAAGGCGCAAGAGTTTTTTACGGAGCCCACTCGAAATGTCGCGGGCATGGAAGAAACTCTTGCCAAAGTGTCCGATCAGGTGAATGATTGTGCCGGATTGCGGGACCGTGAGGGATCGAAAGTGGCTGAGTACCTCAAGCGGTTTGTCGCAACCGAAGAATAAGAGTTATCGAGAGGGGGCTCTCTTAGAGGCGGCGGAGATGACATCTTCGCCGTTTCTTTTTGTCTACGAGCGGAGCTTCATGAGGCGATTCCGGGCATCGGCGACTTCCTTCTGATCCTGGGGTGCCTTGTGCCAGAGACCGAGGAACTTCTCGAACTGTTCAGCGGCTCGGTCATTCCATCCGGACTTTTCGTAGGCTATACCCAAGTAGTAGTGGACGAGGACACTCGAGATCGGATCGAATAATCGACTCTCTGAGTAATCCTTCGTCGCTTTTTCCAATCGGGCAACTGCCTTGTCAATTTGCCCGGCCGCGAGGTACGCTTTCGCCAAAGCGACATTCGTGAAGTAGACATTGCTCAGCAGTGAATCCGCGGTCAGGTATTTTGATATCGCGCTAACTGGATCACCGTTGAAGAAATCGACTTCGGCCTCGGCAAGCGATAGCCAACCACGGGAGTCAACGTCTGATGAATGTATGATGTCCGCGCGAATCTCAGTCAGAACACTCTCGGCACGCACGAAGTCCCCCGACTCAGCATAGAGTGAGACCAGGAAATCGCGCCAGTAGACGACTTCTGTTGTATCGACGCGATACTCGATGGCAGAGGCGCGTCTTACACATTCTATCGCCTCGTCGAACCTGTCGATAATAATCAGGATCGCTGCCTTGGCTCCAAGTTTATCTCTGAGACCTTGACCTTCAAACTTCTCGAGTTCATCGGCAGCGACTCCATCATCAATCGTCTTGAGCGCGGCAGTGAAGTCTCCCTCAATCGCCGGCCGAAGTGCCAGACCTAGTCGAGCGTAGGATCGTCGCTGCTGGTCCTTGTGGGCAAGTCGTGCACGGATAAGGCTGTCAGCTTCTTCGAATCGTCCCAATTGAACAAAGAGGGCGGCGAGCTTTTCGCTGCTCATAAAATCTGGCTTGATCGCCAGTGCCTTCCTATACGACGCAATTGCCAGATCGACCTGTCCGTTATTGGCGTACAGATCGCCGCGCGTGTCGTAGGGGTTGGCCTCGTCGGGCGCGATTTCAATGTACTTTTCGATCGCCCAGATGGATTTCTCGAGATTGCCAATATTGTCGTATGCGTAGGCCAGTAGATTGTAAGCGTTCTTCTCCTTCGGATCGAGCGCGACGGTGCTCAAAAAGTCCTGAATGGCAAGTTCGTGATTCTTCATATCTCGATGGAGCAGGCCCCTGACAAAATATGCGAGTTTGTGATTCTTGTCGCGCTTCAGGATTGCATTCAATTCACGCATGGCAGTCGCATAGTCGCCCCGATTCGACGCCACGTCAGCGCGGATTAGGTGTTGTTCATCCCAAGATGCATTTCCCGAGTGACGCAGCGCCTTTTCAAGCCACTCCAGATGTCGATCCCCTGCCGCGGAATTTGACAAATAGTAGTAGGCCATCGCCATCGTCGAGTCGAGGGCAACGGCCTTAAGGAAATGCTCGCGGGCTTCCACGCGGTAGAATCGCTCGAATGCGTCAAACCCAGCCAAGTACTCTTTGTATGCCTCCTCGGAACTTGACGTAACATTGGCAACCGGGCGATCCGACTCCTCGCGTGCTTCCACCGTAGTCGCGAGATCACTTCGTACGGACGCGCTGAGTTTGTCGACAACGCTGAAGATGTCTTCGTTGGTCTCCCCAGCGATTTTCTGAGTCGATTTAACTTTGCCAGTCGCGGCGTCTGCCACTTCGGAGGTAATCACAAAACGTGGAGAGGACTGAAGAATCTGACCCGTCAGTATCCATTTGACACCTGCTTTCGTGGCAATTTCTGTCGCGGTGTTCCGATCGATAGAAGTTTGTCCCTCTTTTCCGAGGACTTTCAGGAGATCGTAAAGGCGCTGGCGGCTGACCACTTGCAGGAATTGCGATTCGGAGAGGTCGGTGATGAGCAGACTTGTGATCATCTGCGAATGCTTGTCTGCATCTGCAGGGTCGGGGACGTTGTCGAAGTACATGATCGCGAGCGAATTTTCCGACGCAGTTGCCGGCTGATCGGAGCCAACATCCAACTTGAACGGCTTCAGTATAAAAATCGCTAGAGCGATCACTGCTACTGCCGACGCGCCGATCACGTACTTGAGTTTGCCTGGCTTCTGTGACTGCGCTGTCATCGTGCGCGACATCATTGACGGCTGCGATCCCTCGACTTCGCGGCGGATGCGCTTCAGCTCGGCCAGCATATCGCCGGCAGTCTGATAGCG
>JBKKDE010000093.1:0-4924 GCA_046708665.1 Candidatus Zixiibacteriota bacterium
TCGGGCGGTAAACCGAGATAGCAGACAAATACTCCCGCCCACTCATCAATAACGATGCGCCCCGAATCATGCCCAAACAACGGCTCGGCCCTTCCCGCCGACCACACCGATATGGCGATAACTGCCAGCGCGCTCGCGATGAAGACCAGATCATTACCGGTTCGCTGGATGGCCCACGCTAAAAGGAGAGCGGGAATCGTTCCCCACGTCCCCGAATACGGCCGCAGCATTCCCGAGCCCAGCCCGGTTGCCAGCAGCATCACAAACGGGTCTTTGGCCCACAGATCGCGCGGCGGGGTTGTCGTATCGGCGCCTTTGCGCCACCAGGATTGTGCCGTTGTCATTTCATCACGTTCTTGAGAAGTGCAAAGTTGCGCACAAGGTAGTCTAGACCGGTTATCACCGTGACAATCACATTTGCCCCCATCAGCCAATCGAACGCCCGGACCGTCGTTTGACTGTCCAGAAACTCCCAATGGTATCCAAGCGACGGCAGCGTGGCCTTGAGATAGACGAAGAGCAAAATGACGCAGATCGTCACCATCTGCAACAGTGTCTTGAACTTCGCCCCGAGCGTCGGAACTATAATCATCCCCCGATACGCCGCCAATGAGCGGAAGCCGGTGATAAAGAACTCGCGCCCGATAATGATAGTAACCATCCAGCCGCGAACATATCCGAGCGTCACGAACGAGATCAGCGCAGTTGATGTCAGGATCTTGTCTGCCAAGGGGTCCATGAACTTGCCGAATCCGGTCGCCAGCCCGCGCCGGCGCGCGAAGTACCCATCGCCCAGATCCGTCAATGCCGCGATCACGAAAACGACCAACGAGAGCAGCTTGGCGCGCGTGTCCTCAATCAGGATCAGAGCCATGAAAACGGGCGAAAGAACTATTCGCGCCAGAGTGAGTTGATTGGGCAGGTTCATCGGATCGGTGCCACGAATTGGCAGGTCATGTTACCACCGCGCCAATAGGTGTGTCAACCAAGGCCGAAGCGAATCGTTCTTCACATTCCGTGTGGTCTCACGTAGTTTCACAGTGGTCAGCGGCAACACGTCTCCTATGCGTCGCTGAACTCTCGAAGATGCCAGCCCGCCATCGCGACGATTCCGGCGATCCCCGCCCACCGCAAACGCCACCATTTGACTGGCGCGCTGAGGAAAGTGCTCAAAAACGCTATCTCTCGCGTTTCGCTGGCGAAATGACGCGCGCGATTACACTGCGCGGCGGTTCGCCGTCGGCTCGGCAACTGTCGGAACGCGTCCGCGAACGCTGGGATCAATTGATCCGGCGGCTCGAAGGACGTTGGGCACGCGGTAGCGAAATCTGGGATCGACAAGCCGAGCTGATCGAGCGCCTGTCTGCTGAGCGATCATTGCTCGATGCGCTTCTGACTCTCGACGAATCGCTCTCCGCGGAGCATGAAGTCGACGCCATGCTTGGCGCGACATTACGGATACTCTCTACAACCGTTCCATGCGATGGCGCCCTACTCCACATTGCCGAATCCGGCGGCCAACCACAGCGTCGTTCAACCGAACGACGCAAGGGCCGTTTCTGGCCGCCCGCCGCGGATTCCGACCTGTGCGAGCTGATCATCAGCGGCGCGTCGGAAGGGCGACGGATCATCATCGAAGGACGTCCTGTCAAAAACACCCCGCGCGATCCACACCGTGTTGCCCATTGGCTGGCACTGGGAATTACGAACCGCTCAGACATTTATGGTGCGATTGTCCTCGGGCGCGCCACGACTGAAGATGGATTCTCAGAGGACCATGCCGATGCCGCCGCGCAAATCGGCTTACACCTCGGACGCGCCCTGGCGTCGCGCTTGGGAGCACGCGCCCGGCCGATCGCCGGAGCCGGACACAAACCAGCAGGATTCGAGAGCATCTGGGGTGAGTCCCCATCGCTGCGTCGCACCATCGATTTGGCGGATAAATTGGCCCCAACCGATACGCCAATCGTTCTGGAAGGCGAAATGGGCACCGGCCGCGAGACTCTGGCGCGTGCCATTCACAAACGCTCACCCAGGTCCAAGGGACCGTTCATTGTCTCACGCGGGACCGACTTGCCGGAAGATACAGTTGCGCGTGGGCTTTTTGGCTCGGTGACAGTCGGCGCCGATGGACGAACCATCGAGCAGCCCGGTGACATAGAGTTGGCCGAAGGCGGCACACTCTTCATCGACGATCTCTCCGCCATCGACCTCGCGCTACAAGTCCGGCTGATCCGTCTCTTGAGCGAGGGCGTTTTCGAACGTGTCGGTGATCGCACGCCCCGCCATGCCTACGTGCGTCTGATGATTGCCACGACCGAGAATGTCGACGACGATCTCGCGCGGGGACGCCTGCGATCCGATCTGTACTACCAGATCACCGCCGGACGCATCACGCTGCCGCCGTTGCGGGAACGCGGCAACGATATCATCGAGTTGGCCCGACGCATTGCGATTGGCCTCGAGCAAAAGGGTGGCAAGCATTTGGAAGGGATCGACCTTGACGCCGCGCGCGCACTCGAAGCGGCTCCCTGGCCGGGCAATATCCCGCAACTGGTGCAGGTGATTGAACGCGCAGGACTTGTTGCCAAAGGCCCATTGATCACAGCCGCCGACCTTCCGCGTGAAATCACCGCGCGCACAGTCTCAGCCAGTGTGGATACTTCTGTGTGGAATCAGCAAGCCGCCGCCGCGGTTCGTCAGGCGGGCGAAGCCGGCCAGTCCGGTGATTATCGACTGTTTCGACGCGCGCGACGTCTTGCGCAGAACGCGTTGGATGCCGCATTTGCGAACGCTGTGTTGCGCGCTGTCGGAAAACATCCATCAAAAGCCGCAACTCATGCCGGCATGCATCGCGCGCAATGGTGGCGCTTGTGGCGCGCCGTGCGCGACATCGGCCCCACAGCATCACGCGACGCGCAAGAGCTGTCGAAAAATCGCCAAGAAACGCAACAAAAATAGAACATTCGTAGCTTTTACGAAACTTTGACCATGTCCCCTTATCTACAGGGGGCTTGGCGTCCGGATCACCTACACGTAACAAATTTGTTACAAAATCTCATTACCCCACGCTATTCTTCCAAAAAAATCTTGCTGAATTGCCGATGTGGATGAATGCTGGACTACAAGTCGCTCGGTAAGTGCCGATGCGGCAAGGGGATCAGGTCCGGAAGAAAATGATTACGATCATCACAGCCGGGCCCGAGGCAGGAAAAAGAGACGCTTGAGTAAGAAACCACAGACAGACCCGATATACCGTGCCGCCATCCTGACGGCCCGTGATATCGACACGGAATCCGACCCGACACGCGCCTCGGCGGGGGTGGCAATGGCCACATCGCTTGAACGTCACGGCGTCAAGTTGTCGACCGCTCTCAAACCCCTTGGCAAGGCCATTCCCGGGGTTCTCGAAGTCGATGGTGGCGAAGGAATAGTGATTAGTGTGCCCGGAGACGATCGCCCGACAGACTGGACAGCCATCGCGCGTCAGAACCGTTGGCGCCAAACACACTTGATCCATTTCGCCCCGCAGGCGCTGTCGATCAAAACAGTGGCAGTCTAAACCATGACGAGTAAGGAAGTTTGCAGATAACGACGGACAGTTGTTCACACTCTCAGAAAGCGAGGAGGTGACACATTATGGCAACAGCCAAGAAGAAGACCGCAAAGAAGGCCAAGAAGGCGGCCAAGAAGACCAAGAAGACCGCTAAGAAGAAGGCCAAGAAGTAACCCTTCTGAACTAAGCAGCCCGCGGCGTCACGCGCGCTCCGCACGGATTGCGGACGCGGTCAGGACGCCGCGAGTGTTTTCGGAACGCCCCGTACTGCCTCGTGCAGTGCGGGGTGTTGTTTGTGATGACCGTCCATAAGCTGAGCGTTACCCACTCAAGTACTCAGTCTCTGATGAACTCAGCATTCTTGTCTCTCTCCCCTTCTGGGGGAGATGTCCCGCGACAGCTTTACCGTCGCGGGACAGAGAGGGCACTCCGCGGCAGGTCATCCTCAATGGGAACTTCTCGCGCGCACCCTCAGAGCAGTTCACTATATTCCCCGTGCCCGCTACCCCAGAAAGGACGGAGGCGACTATGCAACGCATTTTCCATTCCGCATTCCGAATTCCACATTCCGCATTTGTCGTGGTTGCGATGCTCTGGACAATTACCGGTGTCCTGTTTGACACTTCAGCAGCCGCCACCTCCAACTTCCGTCCGGTAGCCACCTACTCAATCGTTGCCCGCGACCCCGCCACCGGCCAACTCGGCGTGGCCGTGCAGTCGCATTGGTTCTCAGTCGGCCCGATTGTCCCCTGGGCCGAAGCCGGAGTCGGCGCGATCGCCACACAATCACTCGTGAAAATCGACTACGGTCCCGATGGGTTGACCCGTCTCAAAGCCGGCGAATCGCCACTCGACGCTCTCGGAAACATGCTGCTCGCCGATTCCGGCAGTGAAGTGCGCCAAGTCGCCATTGTCGATGCGCAAGGACGTGTCGCCGCACACACCGGTTCAAAATGCATCGCCTACGCCAGCCACATTACCGGCGAGAGTTTTTCAGTTCAGGCCAATCTCATGGAAGACTCGACTGTTCCTCGCGCTATGGCCGACGCCTATCGCAAGAATGCCTCTCTCCCCTTTGCCGAACGCATGCTCGCAGCGCTGCAAGCTGCCGAAGGCGAGAAGGGTGACATCCGCGGCAAACAGTCCGCCGCCATTCTGATTGTCGATGGCCAGAAGAAAGAAAAACCGTGGCAGGGCAAGGTTATGGAGCTGCGCATCGAAGATCACGCCGCGCCACTCGATGAGCTGGCGCGCTTACTTCGCTTGCAAAACGCCTACGATTTCATGAACCGCGGCGAGATTTACACTGAGCACGCGATGTGGGATTCCGCCGACTTGGCTTACGGCTCCGCCGAGAAAATAGCCCCC
>JBKKDE010000094.1:0-5180 GCA_046708665.1 Candidatus Zixiibacteriota bacterium
GGCAAGAAGGATGTAGAATGCCCTGTGACAGAGCGCGCCCCGGAGTCTTCGCGTAACACACTGCGGTACAACACGTTCACAGTATTGACATTCGCGACTACATAACGAGCAAACGGAAACTTTCGACGGGCGTATCAGGATTGTGATCATAATTAAGTAATAACTTGAATACTTATGCCAACAGCGGACAGACGATTCGAGATCTACAAGTCAGAGCTGTACGCAGAGTTCGCACGTGTAGGTCGTGCCGTTTCAAATCCACGTCGTCTGGAAATTCTAGACCTGCTCGCCCAAGGAGAACGCACTGTCGAGGACCTCGCCGCCGAAGTGGGGACCACCGTTTCTAACATCTCCCAGCATCTGCAAGTCCTCCGCAGTTCCGGCCTCGTCCGCTCCCGCAAGGACGGCCAATTTGTGCACTGCGCGTTGTCCGGTGAACAGGTAGCCATCTTCTGGCAGTCGATGCGGCGGTTATCTGTTCGCGTATCTTCAGACCTGCGCGAGTTGCTTGCGATGTATGTCGACAGTCGCGATAAGCTTGAGCAGATCGAGCAGGCCGAGCTCCTCGAGCATGTTCGTCATGGTCGAATTACTGTCATAGATGTGCGGCCAGAGCGTGAATACAAGGCCGGACATATTCCTGACGCCATCTCAATGCCTCTCGAAGTGCTCGAAGAAAGGATGATAGGACTGCCCCGGGATAAGGAGGTTGTGGCCTACTGCCGTGGTCCCTATTGCCTACTCTCTGTCGAAGCGGTTGAGCGACTCCGGAAGTCCGGGTTCGCAGCACGGCGTCTCGAGGATGGTTTTCCGGAGTGGAGAGCCTCGGGTCTTCCCACCGAGAGCGAAGTAACGTAAAGTGGCTTCACACTAGGAGCGAAGAGGATGAAGAGGAACACGAACGTCGTCGGATCGAGCCAAGTGTGTACCGGGAGGTTACGGTGACAACTCGAGTCAGCACCCTGGCTACTCTGCTCATTCTGATCTGGATCGGTCGGCCCGAAGTGGCCCGCTCGCAGGTCCTCACATTGCGTGATGCGGTGGCCACCGCCGAGCGGGTCTCGCCGACCGCCGTTACGGCCCGCGAGCGAGTAGCAGAGGCCGAAGCCAAATCGCGCCAAGCGGGCGCGCTGTTCTATCCCGTGGTCCGAGTCACTTCGTCCTATTCTCAGAGTGACAATCCGGTCAATGTCTTCATGTATGCTTTGAATCAGGGTCAGTTCGAATTGACCCCCAATTTGAACGATCCGGAAGCTGCAGATAATTGGCATGTCTCGGGCCAAGCCGCTCTCCGGCTGTTCAGCGGTGGGCGAGACTTGGCGAATCGGAGTGCTGCGAGGGCGGCTGCAAGAGGTCTCAACAATCTACGATCACTCACGGTCAATGAGCTGACGATGCAGGTCACACGCTCCTATCTGCAGGTGCTCACGGCGGCGGAGTTTTTGCGCAGCGCTGAGGCCACGGTCGCGGCGTACAGTGAGAGCGAAAAGGTAATGGCGAGCCGTGTCGACGCTGGCACGGCCCTGAAAACAGAGCTCTTGAACATCCAAGTTCAACTCGCTCGGGCGGAAGAGCGACTGCTGCAGGCGCAGAACAGTCAGGCTTTGGCCAAAGAAGGATTGCGGCTCGTGATGGGGCTTGAAGAACTTCCGGCCTCCGACTTCGAATCGCTCGAAAACTTATCAATTCCTGAACCAACAACCTCGGAAGCTGGCGACCGTCCTGAGGTTCTGGCACAGTCCGCCTTCGCCGAAGCCGCTCACGCACAATTGCGCGCGGCCAAGAGCGGTTACCTGCCAGCCGTGAGTGCATTCGCCAGCATCGACAGATACCAGGGCTGGACGTATGACGGCGACAAGAGCAGTTGGTCGACCGGTTTATCCCTGGAATGGACTCTGTTCGACGGGTTCTACACGTCAGGTGCTGTGAGTGAGAAACGTGCGAACCTGAAAGCCGCAGAGGAAGCCGTTCGTCAGTCGCGATTGCAGACTTCGGTTGAACTTCGATCCGCGGGCTTTAGTGTTCGCGAGGCCACACAACGAGTCGATGTCATGGGTCGCGCGGTTACGCTGGCCCGTGAAAGTTCGAATCTCACTCGGCAGCGCTTTGCGCAGGGCCTCGCACTTTCATCACAGGTCATTGATGCGGAAGACTCGCTCGTTCAGGCGGAATTCGGTCTCGCCCAAGCCAGGGCGGATCGCCTGCTCGCCATCGCCGCGTTGCGGCGGGCATTGGCACTACCGATTACGGGGGACCCACAATCATGAGAAACGTGCCACGTCTACTAGTCCTGATTTCTGCGCTCTCATTCGTTGTCGGATGCGGGGGCGGTGGACAGCACTCGGACTCAAGGACTGCGAAAGCGCCTGTACCTGTAAGGGTGGTTCAAGTCGAGACCCGTGAGGGCCAATCATTTAATGAGCTTCTCGGCACAGTCGTCGCACGTCAGCGGGCGGATGTGCAGACGAAGATTCAGGCGCGGGTCGAGAGGATTCCTGTTGGCATTGGCAGCCGTGTCCGAAAGGGCGACTTGCTCATAGAGTTCGACACGCGCGAAACAGGCGCTCGAGTTCAGCAGGCGCGGGCCATGCATGAGCAGGCGGCACAGGACCTCAAGAGGTTTGACATATTGCTTACACAGAGCGCCGCCACACAACAAGAATACGACGGAGTAAAGGCGCGGAAACTTGTTGCGGAGGCAGCACTTCAGGAGGCAGAGGGCATGCTGACGTACGCCCGGATATCCGCCCCATTTTCCGGTACAATTACTCGCAAGGATATCAACGAGGGCGATCTGGCGGTCCCTGGGCGCCCCCTCTTCACCATCGAAGACGAATCATCGCTACAATTAGTTGTTTCCGTAGCCGAGTCGCAGAGGGAACATCTCCGGATTGGCGATACCCTAAAAGTTGGACATGCGAGCGGCGGTGCGACAATCCCCGCTGTTGTCGAGGAGCTGTCGCCCAGCGCGGATCCGATGACACGGTCGCTGACTGCCAAACTCTCGCTGGGAAGTGATGATCGGTTGCATGCGGGACAGGTCGCGCGATTGCTCATTCCCGGCAGTCGCAATGCGGAGCTTGTGCTGCCCGAGGAGGCCGTTGTCCGACGCGGACAGCTCGAGCTGGCGTATACAGTCGACGATGGCGGGTTGGCGTCGCTAAAGCTCATTCGCACCGGCCGAAGAGCGGACGGAAAGATCGAAGTCCTCTCCGGTCTGCGAGGCGGCGAACGTGTTGTCGTTAATCCCCCGGCGCTGCTCGAAGACCGTGATCCGGTCGAGGTGCAACCATGAATCACAGTTGTGAGCCAGCCACTCCGCACACTCAGGGCTTGGCGGGGGCTTTCGCCCGTGCATTCATCAATTCAAAGCTTACGCCACTGCTAATCATCGCGTCGATCCTGATGGGTATACTAGCAGTTGTTCTACTGCCACGCGAGGAGGAGCCGCAGATCAAAGTCCCGATGGTAGATGTGCTGGTCGGCGCCCCGGGCTTCACTGCGAAAGAGGTCGAGGATCGTGTCACCGCACCGCTGGAAAAACTGATTTGGGAAATTCCTGGTGTTGAGTATGTCTATTCCATCTCACGCCCGGAGCAATCGCTGGTCATCGTCCGGTTTTATGTCGGCGAGGACATTGAACGCAGTCTTGTTAAGCTGAACCAAAAGCTTCAGTCGAACTTTGACAGGATTCCACCCGGGGCGACATTTCCCCTGCTTAAGCCGCGCTCTATCGATGATGTGCCAATCCTGGCACTCACATTTCACAGTTCCACTTTGGATCATTACGAACTGAGGCGTGTAGTCGCTGAGGCCGAGAATCATGTTAAGGAGGTCAAGGATGTCTCTGAGGCGACAATCACCGGTGGCGCGCGCCGTCAGTTCCGTGTGCTACTGGACCCAGACGCTCTGGCCGCTCGCGGTCTCGACATACTGGCTGTCATGCCTGTCCTTCAGCAATCGAATCGTCAATCCAAGTCCGGAACGCTGATCCAAAGCAATCGTGAAGTGGTTGTCGAAACTGGCGGGTTCCTGGAGGATGCATCGGATGTTGAGCGCGTCGTTCTCGGAGTGCATAACGGTGCGCCGATCTATCTGCGCGATGTAGCCCGGATCGTCGACGGCCCTGAAGAGTTGTCGCAGATCGTTCTATTCGGAACGGGCGCCGCTATCGGCCCGCCACGCCCGGAGGAATCGGCGGTCACACTGTCCATCGCCAAGCGCCCTGGGACAAATGCAATCGTCGTCGCGGAACATGTCTTGGAAAAGCTCGCATACTTGAAGGGACGCGTAATTCCTACGGACGTTTCGATGACGGTCACGCGGCACTACGGTGAGAGCGCGGAAGAAAAATCCAACGAGCTCCTGTTGCACATGATGATCGCTGTGCTGGGAGTGTCATTCCTCATCCTCATCTCGCTGGGCTGGCGCGAATCGATCATCGTGGCTCTTGCAATTCCATCCACCTTGGCACTTACGCTCTTGGTTTTCTATCTGACAGGATTCACACTCAATCGAATCACGTTGTTTGCACTGATTTTCTCGATCGGTATCCTTGTTGATGACGCCATTGTGGTCGTCGAGAATGTCACCCGGCATCTGCATCTGCCTCAGAATCAAGGACGGCCATGGGGGCAAGTGGCCATCGAGGCAGTCTCAGAAGTTGGAAATCCGACAATTCTCGCGACGTGGGCAGTGATCGCCGCCGTGTTTCCGATGGCCTTTGTTGGCGGATTGATGGGACCGTACATGCGTCCAATCCCAATTGGCGCAACCGCCGCCATGCTCTTCTCTCTCATTGTCGCGTTTGTGGTCACACCTTGGGCGGCAGTCAGGGTTTTGCGCTGGAGGGGCGGCGAACAAAATCTGAAGAGCCATACGGATCAGAAAGAAGGCTGGACGACCAGGATATACCGCCAGTTGATGGGGGAACTCATCCACAAGCGGCGGACACGAAATTACTTTCTGGCGGGCATTAGCGGACTCTTGGTCGTCGCCATGGGTCTTGTTGCGATCGGATGGGTGCAGGTGAAGATGCTCCCGTTCGACAACAAAAACGAATTCCAAATCGTCATCAACATGCCCGAAGGAAGCTCGCTGGAGCATACTGCGCAAGCGGCGAGGGAGATGGCGCATGCCGTCAGTCTTGAGCCGGAAGTCGTCGACTACCAGATTTACAC
>JBKKDE010000095.1:0-16213 GCA_046708665.1 Candidatus Zixiibacteriota bacterium
GTACATCCAGAGCGAGTCTCCCGACGCGTGATTGGATCCTTCGGTGCTGTCTGCTGGCTGGTAGTCGGTGTACGCCTGTCCGATCACGCGAATGGCACGAAGCGTGTCTTCGTCGACAAAGAAGTCGGCAATGCGGCCGCGAAGCAAATTGGCGCCTGAGCTCCCGGACGATGTGTCGCGGTACGTCCCCGATGCATTGCCGATCGCACGAACATGACGCACGCCGCGTCCCGCGAATTCCATGATCAGAGTATCGCCACTGATCGACCCGCCAGCCCCGACCGCCGTCGGCTTTCCCGATATGATCGCCCGGCTCGAGTCCGGATAGATGAGTCCGTGCTGCCCATACGCGACCCACTCCCCTTTGCGAACACTGACATTGCCAATTCCCTCGCCCCTACGCGCCATGCGGTCATAGATGATCGTGTCGGCGATGACAAGTGTTTGCGATGCAGAATCGAGCAGAAAGTCGAGCAAGACAACCGGAGTTGAATCGGCAATCGCCAAGTCACGACCGCGGTCATACCGTGCGCGCTCCGAAGATAGAGAGAAACTCTGCGTTGTATCTTCCAAACGAACATCGCCACGGGCTATCACAGTTCGCCCGGCGCGCTCGTACACCATGCTCTGCGCCGACACCCAACGGTGCGGCTGTTGGACCAGCACATTTCCTATCAGGTCGATAATGCCGCTCTCACGACGCCAAATGGCACGGTCGCCGCGCAACCGTGTCTCTCCTTGAACGAATCTAACGTCGCCGTAAAGCTGGTACTCTGTATCAGTAGCTGTCCGGACAACCTCAGTCGAATCCGCGTGCTCAAGCACCAGCGGCTCGCGATCATCCTGCGCATACACCGCCGATACATGGCACACTAATGCGACCAACCCAACGAGTACGGAACGGAGAGACTGAGATGTGAAGGCAGAATCGATCATGGCCCCCCGGCCCAGCATGAATTACAGCACCCCGAGTGCTTGCTCGATGTCGTCGCGCAAGTCTGCGAATGACTCAAGTCCGACTGACAATCGAACCGTGCCTTCGGTCACGCCTGCCATAGCCCGCTCAGCATCCGTGGCTTTGGTATGCGAGGTAAGAATCGGCATTGAAACAAGCGATTCGGTCCCGCCAAGAGACGCCGCGTTGACCACCAATCCGAGGTGGTCGATGAACTTTGCAGCGGCGGAGTAGCCGCCCGCGATGTCGATCGCCATCACGGCGCCGTATGCCTTCATCTGAGACTTTGCATTGTCATGCCCGGGATGTCCACTGAGGCCGGGGTAATGGACCTTTGCAATCTTGGGGTGCGTTTGTGCCCATGTCGCCAATGCCAACGCAGTGGCACATTGCCGCTCAACCCGCACCGCAAGCGTCGCCATCCCACGGTTCATGAGGAACGCCGCATGAGGGTCCAATACGCCACCGATGGTCTTACGCGCCTCGTGAATGCGCTTGTGGTCGCTTCTGGGCGCGCCAACTAAGGCGCCACCGATCAAGTCCGTGTGCCCGCCGAGGTACTTCGTAGCCGAGTGCATCACCCAATCGATGCCCCACTCGATTGGCTTTTGAAGTATTGGAGTGGCAAACGTGTTATCGATGGCCGAAAGCACATTGTGCTTTTTGCAAAGCGAGGCGATCGCGCGGCCATCGAGCACACGTACAGTCGGATTGTTGGGGGTCTCGAACCAGCAGGCGCGTGCGCCGGACAGGGCCCTATCAAGTGTGTCGAGGTCATGAAAACTGACTTTGTCGACTGTAACGCCGAGCGGTGGAAGATATTGGTCGAAGAAGTGCGCGCTACCGCCATATAGCTCAGTCGACACGACGAATCGATCGCCTGACCTGAGAAAGGCAAAGCACCATGTGGATGTTGCGGCGGATCCCGAAGCAAAGAGGAAAGCCCGTTCCCCACGTTCGAGCGCGGCGAGCTTGTGTTCAACCTCGGCAACAGTTGGGTTTTCGTAACGGGAATAGATGTACCGGCTTACTTCTCCGCGCGAGAGCGCTGCCGCCTCAGCGGTATTCGCAAATCGGTACGTCGACGAGAGATAAATTGGCAACGCCAGTGCGCCATGTGGATGGACTGCTCCCCCATGTACACAAAGCGTGTCGTCTGAGTGTGTCCTATTGGGTGCCATATTAAACGGTCTCTAATTGTTGTCCATCAAAACGGTCAAATGCGCGGCGACCGAAACCGCCAGCGCTTGCACATTGTACCCACCCTCTAAGATTGAGACGATGCTGCCACCGCACTGATCATGTGCGAACGAACAAACCCGGCGTGTGGCCTCGACGAATCCATCAACGCTGACCTCCAGGTGAGCCAAAGGATCGTCACGGTGCGCATCGAACCCGGCGGATATCATCACCACGTCCGGTCGCAGAAGGTCAGTCGACTCGTCGAGTATAGCCGAGATCGCGTCCAGGAATTCGGAATCTCCCGCCCCTGCGGCAAGTGGCTTGTTGATCGTAAATCCCTTGCCGGACCCTCGGCCTACCTCAGTTGCCGCCCCGGTCCCTGGATAGAACGGGTATTGATGCACGGATGAGTACAGGACTTTTTCCGACTCGTAGAATATCGACTGCGTTCCATTGCCATGGTGTACATCCCAGTCCAGAATCAGCACCCTTGCATCAGGATTTGTCGCAACCACACCTGCGGCCGCAACCGCGATATTGTTGAAGAAGCAGAAGCCCATGGCCCGATCTGCTGGCGCGTGGTGCCCCGGCGGACGTAGCGCGCAGAACGCGTTGCCCGCCTTGCCAGCAATGACCGCGCGCGTTGCCGCAACCGCGGCTCCTGCACCCAATCGGGCGATTTCTGGTGTACCGGTGCCGCAAAATGTGTCCGGATCGAGCTGTTGCCCTTTAGATTTAGCGAGATTGGCGATGTGGCGGCGCGTGTGAGCTAATGACAGCTCATCGTCAGTCGCTGGCGCGAACCCCAAGGGCGACAGACGTTCGAGAAGTCCGTCCTCGCGGCAACGGCTTAGAATTGCTGTGAGACGTTCCGGGCGCTCGGGGTGCAGAAGGCCCGCGTTGTGCTTCAAGAACTCGGGTGAGTATGCCCAGGCGGTTCGTGAGATGGCGTCCACGTCGGGAAGATAGCGATGCCCTGCTCCAAACTCCAGAATGGCTAATGCACCTTGCGGTGTTTCCAAAAGCCCCGGCTGAACCAAATGTACAGGAGGACTGCCTTTACGATAGTCGTAATGCTAATCGCCCACCAGATTCCATCAGGGCCAAGCCCCCAATAGTCGGCGAGCAGCCAAGCCAACGGGATGCGAGCGAGAGCACCTGGAATCGCCACGATCATCGGTGGCCACGTGTCCCCAGCACCGGAGAATGCGCCTTCGAGCACAATCTCCCAACCCATGAACACTTGCGAAATTGCCAGAATGCGGATGTACGCCCGCCCGGCTTCTATCACGGCCGGATCGTTCGTGAATACTCGAACGATCGTTTCGGGAAAGATCAGAAAAAAGAGCGACGTGACGCCTATGTACGCTGAGACCAAGAGAATCGTCTTGTGTGTCATGGCCGCAGCACGATCGGGGTTCTTGGCTCCAAGATTCTGGCCGACCAGTGTCGCGGTCGCCAGTCCGAATCCGGAGGCGACCAGATAGTTGATCGACTCGATACGGTTGCCTATTCCCAGTGTGGCAACAGTTTCAGTCCCGAATCCTGCTGTAATCCTATTGATGAACAAATAGACAATGGAAAAGACAATTCCCAGAATCGAGATCGGCGTCCCGATCATCAGTAACCGCCCGAGCCGTCGCCAGTCCATCCTCCCCACGATGGACAGGCGAACGTCAAAGGGAAGCGGCCGACCCCGTAGCAACCAGAATATCGCAACCGCTATCAAAGCGTACGAGATAGCCGTGGCCACAGCCGCTCCAACGACTTCCATCCGCGGAAACGGGCCAATTCCAAATATGAGTAGAGGATCGAGCGTTAGGTTGAACATGAGACCAACCGCGAACACGATTAACGGAGTGCGCGGGTTTCCCGACGCGCGAAACAGAGCTCCCGCCCACTCAGCGAAGACAATGAAAATTGATGTCAGTGAGTAGATGCCCAGGTAATCGGATGCCGCCTTGGCAACTTCCGGCTCCAGGTGCATGACCGCAATGATCGATTCACGGAAGTAGTACCCCGGCAGCGCGATGGCGCAAGCGAAGATGATTGAGAATCGCCATGTCTGCTCGGCCACTTCCCGGGCTTCATCAAATTGGCCAGCGCCAAGAACGCGCGAAACCATTGCCACGACACCGGTCGACAGGATGCTGATCAGCGAATACAGAATCCAAATAATGAATGTCGCGGAGATAACAGCGGCGATGGGAACCGGCCCCAGCCGTCCCACCCAGATCAAATTGATGACATTGAACAGAGTGTGCAACAACATCGAGACAGTTGTTGGCCACGCGAGACGAACGATTGCCTTGTACGGATGACCCCGAAGGATCGAATCAATGTCTTTGTTGATGGGAGTCGGTGGCGTGTCCATGGGTACCGGCCGCAGAAGACCGACTCAAGTTACGCAGCCCACTGTCAGGAGGCAAAGGCGATGCTGAACTGTGTCAGGACTCGAGTATCAGATGCGCGAGGTAATCCATGGCCTGCAGGTAGCCGTTGGTACCCAACCCCGAGATGACACCGCGGCATGCGCCAGAGACGAGTGAAACATGACGGAATGACTCGCGGGCAAAAATATTGGATATGTGAACTTCGATGACCGGAATCGGGATAGATGCAACCGCATCGCGCAAGGAGACGGATGAGTGAGCCAAGCCACCGGGATTGAGAATAGCCCCCTTGGCCGTCCCGTAGCCGTGCAATCGGTCGATCAGTGCACCCTCATGATTGGATTGGAAAAACTCCGTGTGCAGACCGAGCGCGTGACCACGAGCCAGAATTCGGGCGTTCAGGTCGTCCAAGACCTCTGTCCCGTACAATTGCGGCTCTCGCAATCCGAGGCGATTGAGATTGGGTCCGTTCAGGACCAAGATAGTCATAGCCACAGTGTCTTCACTCCGATTCCAACATCCATCTGCGTACGAACTCGATCGCGTCCCTGATTTCTTTGTCGGTCACATCACGCACAATCCTGACTCGCCCAATACCCATCGGAAGAACCCAAGCATTGTGTCCAAGCGTGCGCTTCTTGTCGCTTGCAAGATACGGAATCACGTCGTCGGCATCAAAGCGTACAGTTTTGCGGGACGGAGCAATCAGCGCGCATAACGCGAGAATACGGTCAAAGTCTCCGCGGGCAATCAGCTGGCGTTGTTCGGCAATACGAGACACGGAAACCATGCCAAGAGTCACGGCCTCTCCGTGCTTGAAAGTCTTGAATCTCCCCCACGCCTCATAAGCATGTCCAAGCGTGTGGCCAAAATTTAGAATGTGACGATTCCCAGTGTCACGTTCATCGGATTCGACAACTCTGAGCTTGATTGTTGCGCAAGTCTTGAGCGTCGAAAGGTCCAGTGAGTTGCTGTTGGCCAGCCAGCCGGTCACGTGTTTCTCGCAGTACACGAAGAGCGCCCGGTCGATAATGATACCGTACTTGATGACTTCTGCCAATCCCGACCGAATTTCCCGGGCAGGAAGTGTGGATAGGAACTCGGCATCTATCACCACACCAGTCGGCTGGTAGAAGCAGCCGATCAGATTCTTGCCGCGCACATGGTTGATCCCGACCTTACCGCCGATCGAGGAGTCCACTTGGCCGACAATGGTCGTGGGGACATGCCAGAGGGGAAGCCCGCGCAAGAATGTGGCGGCGGCGAACCCGACCCCATCGCCGACTGTCCCGCCACCCAGCGCTACGACCGGATTGGAACGATCGTACCCGTGCTTAAGCCATTGGTCATGAAGTTGCGCGATCACACGTGCCGATTTGATGCGTTCACCCGGTGCCAGCTTGAAGCTATCGACTTTCCAACCACTTACGGCAAGGCCCTGGCTCACCCGTCGACCGTACAATTTCCAGACAATTGAGTCTGTGACCAGAGCAATCCTTTGGCCACGCTTGGGGACTGGTAGAACCGCGCCAAGTTCACAACCGAGACCGGCGCGAAGGAACACCGGTGTAACCGTACCTCTGGTACGGCCAATAAGCTCGGGCTTCACAGTCGCGACTCGTTTCATACTACAACCCCACGGGAAGTAATCGCGTTGTACTGATCCACAATCTTTCCCGCCAACTGATCAACCGAGCCCACTGACGTGTCGAGTACCTGCTCCGCGATTTGCGAGTACGACACCATCCGACTCTGGAGCAGCGGGTCTGCAAACGCGGCAAAGTCCTGAAGAGTCGACGCATCGGCGTCCTTGCCTCGGAAGATCCCGGAGAGTAGCGGGCGCCGCGATTCCTCTCGTCGAACTCTTTCCCAGATCACGTCGAGTTCCGCCTTCAGCAGCCAGCAGCGCCCGGTTGAACGAATGATATTGGCACTGTCGCAACGCATCGGCGTACCCCCACCCAGTGAGATTACGGTGTGTGGCGAAATCACTGCAAGTCGTAGTGCACGCGCTTCGATGATCCGAAAAGCGGGTTCGCCCTCAGATTTGAATGCATCCGCAATGGAACGATGACAAATCGAGGTGATGAACTCATCCAGATCGATGAATCCCCATCCGAGCCGGCGGGCGACCGCGCGACCAATCGTGCTCTTCCCGGTTCCCATGAACCCGGCGAGATACAAATGTCGGCGCGTAGTCTCAAACATGCGATCGGTCCAAGTCCTTAGGTTCACGACCAACTGGCCAGGCGCTGCGGGAAAAGGCATAGACAATGACCATCGCGGCAACGAATCGTGTTACGACCACGACCCAGGCGTTTGCTCCAACGAGTGCAAAGAGCAGCGTATCTTCGATGATCGCGTGGCAGAGGCAGAGAAACAGTGCTGTCAGGAATACTTGCCGTCGCGACAAATTTCCAGACCGTGCTTGTGGAATCAGGACACCAGCCCCATACGAGATGCCGAAGAGAATCCCTGTCATCAGTGGGAACAAAGATTCTGAGCGCAAGCCGACCGGATTGAACATAGCGCTACTGGCTCTAATGAACCGTGTAAACCACGCCTGAGTTCTCGCCCATTCAAGAAAAGTGAGCAACGGCATGACAATGAGAAAAATCTTCAGCGCGAGACCGAATAGTCCGGTAGAGATCTCGTATGTGGCATCATCCATGATCCACCCACTACTTAGTCACAATCACTCCAACAACCCATCCCAATCCCCACCCCGCAGTCACACGCACCGCTGCCAGCACTCCGAATGGCGCGTTCATCAATCGGAAGATCGCGCTCTCCATCAGATGAGAGTGCGATATCCCCAGAATGACTGCCGCGGTTGTCACGGCAGCAGGATCCCACTGGCCCGCAGCAATGACGGCGAGAGCCGCGTACAGATTGACAAAGTGCCCCAGTACCATCGCCAGCGCCGCATCACCGGGCAATCCCCAAATCCCCATTGCAGGTTGGCAGAAGTCTGCGATTGCCGGAAGCACAGGCGTACGGGCGAGAATCGCGATGATGACATACACCGGAATCATCACACGCATGAGCAGCCAGAATGTCTTGAGACCCTGCATCGCGCCGCGTCTCAGAACCACTCCAGTCGGCTGTGAACTCAATGTGCTCATGGCAATTGTCGCAGACGGAGAAGGGACCGACGAACGGATGTGGGAAATTGGATTCCTGACCACAACAGAAAAGCTGCTTCCGCTTGGGCCACGAGCATCGGCCATCCATCGATGACTGTCTTGCAGCCGGCTTGACGCGCTTCCGAACTAAATTGAGTAGGCCGGGGTCTGTAAACCAGATCGAATGCAATAGCAGTCGGACGCAATTTCACACCAACCGGCAACACCAAGTCCCGCGTCTTCCCCTCAGTGCCTATCGGAGTCGCGTTAACAATCAACTCTGCATGCGAGAGTGAATGACTCAGATCGGTCACGGGACGAAATGCGGCAGACGCCAGACGGGCAGGTGGCATTCGATCCTGTAGCCCGTGAATCAGGCGCGTGGCCTGCACGGGACGCCGTGCCGCGATTGTCACGCTGGCCATGCCCAAATGGTTTAGCAATGCGAATCCCGTTGCCCGCGCGCCCCCACCAGCTCCGAAGACGATAGCATTGGCGCCGCGCAATCGCGATCGGACGGGTTTTAGTGCCGCGATGACCCCGCTGACGTCGGTGTTGTATCCGACCAAGCGTCCGCGAATGTTGGCGACTGTGTTGACCGCGCCGACGACCGCGGCGGTTTCATCGAGCCGGTCCAAGTAAGGGATTACAGATTCCTTATACGGCTTTGTGACACTCAATCCCCGGACTGGGGCAGTGCGCATCGAGTCTAGCAGAGGGCGTAACTCACCCTTTTCGATGTCGAATCGCACGAAGTCGGCACGCCAACCGAGTGCCTCGAATGCGCTGCGGAAAATGTATGGAGAAAGAGAATAGCCGATCTCGCGTCCGACAACGCCATACACGCCAGTCGAGAATCGGCCTTGGACAGTAGCGCGCGGCATGGGATGCGGTCAGTGAGACAATGCTATCAGTGATGATAGAAAGTCGGGATCAGAGACATTCATGATGCCAACGTTCTTGATTGTTGTCGGTGTATCTGCCCACAACGCGGCTACCGCGAACGCCATCGCAATTCGGTGGTCGCCAAATGGGTCGATGGTTGCACCGTGCCATTGTGTGGGACCCTCGATTGCCCAGCCATCGTCAACTTCGGCGACTTTGGCGCCCATTGCACGCAGATTGGTTGCGACGGCGGCAATGCGATCGGACTCCTTGTTACGCAGTTCCGCAGCGCCACGAAATACGCTGATTCCCTCGGCGCGCGCTGCCAGAACTGCAAGCATCGGAAGTTCGTCGATTAATGAAGGAATCTCATTCTCGTGGACCTTGATTGCCTTTAGAGTGGCACATTCTGTGACACGAATCTGGCCATAGGCCTCTCCGCCATGCAGGCCTTGCTTCTTCACGTCGACATCCACACCCATGCGTGTGAGGACCTTTAGGAATCCGGTCCGCGTTGGATTAAGCCCGACATTGTCAACAAGGACCTCCGACTTGCGCGCGCCTATCGCAGCGGCGATAATGAACGCCGCCGCCGAGAAGTCGCCAGGGATTGTCCAATCCTGAGGCGTCACGGTTCGGCAGGCACCCAGACGGATCATTCGGCGATTTACCGGTGACTCAGGTTCAGTCAACCCGGCCAACAGCAACTCGCGCTTGTCGCCGACAGGTCGCTGCGGATGCTCCACGACGCAATCGACACCCGCCGAGTGCAGCATCCGCTCTGTGTGATCGCGGCTGATAACCGATTCGACAACCACTGTCTCGCCGGATGCCGACAATCCCGCCAGCAATACGGCAGACTTGATTTGAGCTGACGGGACAGGCAATTCGTATGTGATCGCCGTCAACGATCCACCGCGCACCTCGACCGGAGCAGTGTGAGTGGGCGACAAATTTAGGGTCGCTCCCATCCGTCGTAATGGCTCCGCCACGCGCAACATAGGACGACGAGTAAGCGACTCGTCACCTATCAGTCGCGCGCTAAAACCGCGTTGGGCTAGACATCCAGCCAGCAGTCGCATTGTCGTCCCGGAATTCCCGCAATCCAATGCACGCTCCGGTTCATTCCACGCATCAATGCCGGGGCTGAAGATGACCCACGCCCCGTCCTGCTCCTGAATGTCTACTCCCAGTTGACGCAGACATGCGACGGTCGATGCCACATCCGCGGACCGTGAAATCGGTGTGACGAGAGACCGTCCTTTGGCAATTGCCGAAAGAATGACCGCGCGGTGGGCAATGGATTTATCTGCCGGCGGTCGGTAGACTCCATGCAGTTTGCGTACGTACGCGAGACGGGCGTCAGTGGCAGGCAACGATGTCATGGTCGCAGTTGTCATTTCTGTCTGTCTAGCTAAGTGTGCGTCCCACCACTGCGGTAATCGCGGCCACGCGTTTCATCAAGTCATCAAATTGATCCGGGGTTACCGACTGGGGGCCATCGGACATAGCAGCATCCGGATGCGGATGCACTTCAATTATAAGGCCATCACAACCGACCGCCGCTGCGGCACACGAGAGCGGCGGCACTTTGTTGCGTTTCCCTGTGCCGTGGCTGGGGTCTACAAGAATAGGCAGATGACTCATGCGTTGAACAAATGGCACAGCGGACAAGTCCAGAGTGTTGCGGGTGTGATCGGCAAATGTCCGTACACCGCGTTCACAGAACACGATGTTGGGATTCCCTTCATTCGCGATGTACTCGCCGGCCATGAGAAGTTCGTCCAGTGTCGCCGCCAGACCGCGCTTGAGCAACACTGGCTTTCCGCAACGACCGGCGCGTTTGAGCAACGAGAAGTTCTGCATATTTCGCGCGCCGATCTGAACCATGTCGGCGTACTCGGTGACCTGATCGAGAGTTTCATTGTCGATGGCTTCCGTCACAATCGGAAGCCCGTATTTGTCACGTGCCGCGGCAAGAATTTTCAATCCTTCTACACCCATTCCCTGGAAACTGTACGGCGACGTGCGTGGCTTGAATGCTCCGCCGCGCAGTATGTGTGCACCGGCGCGCTTGATGCGGTCAGCGACTTCGTCGATCTGTCCGGCTGATTCGACAGCACACGGCCCGGCCATGACCACGAATCCTGTGCCTCCGATCGGGACATTGCCAACCATCACGATCGAGCTGTCCTCGTGGAACTCGCGACTAACGAGTTTGTAGGGCGCGGTGACGTGGATGACGCGCATAACCCCGCGCATCGACTCGAATCGGGCTGCCTCTACGGAGCCTTTGTTGCCAGTGATTCCAATTGCTGTTCGTTGCGCACCTGGCATCTCATGCGGAATCAAGCCGTGCGCACGAATCTCATTACACACTGCCTCGATCTCAGCCGGTCCGGCGTGCATGTCCATTACAATCAGCATAGCGTTGCTCCATCATCTCCTACGTTCGAAAAACTCAGTGTCATCGACGACGACTACATTTGCTCAGGTGCTTTCAGTCCCAAAATCCGCAGTCCCTCCGCCATCACGTTACGGAGGCACCCAACGAGCTGCAAGCGCGATGGAATCGACTCCGTTTCACCATCGAGTATGCGAACTTTCTGATAGAATGAGTTAAACGTTTGCGCCATGTCCAATAGTGCCGCCGCAATGATCTGCGGCTCATACTGTTCCGCTGTCTGGGAGATGCGCCGCGGCCAGTCCGCGAGTTGAAGCAACAACCGCCGCTCTTCCTCGCCCTCAAGCCCTGAGTACTGACCAACGTCCGGAATGTCCTTGCCCCATTTGCGCAAAAGCGAGCAGGCCCGCGCGTGCGTGTACTGCAAGTAAGGCCCAGTTCTCCCATCGAAAGCCAAGACATCGTCCCAGTTAAAGCTCACGTCCTTTTGGCGCTTAACCGACAATTGCCAGAAGACAATCGCTCCCACTCCGACGCATTCGGCGACTGCCTCGGCATCCGCCAACTCGGCGTTCTTCTCCTGAATGATCGTGCGCGTCAAGGAAACAGCTTCCTGAATGACATCGTCGAGCAGAACGATATTCCCTTTTCGTGTGGACATCATGCTGTCGGCAAACTTGACCCAGCCAAAATCGACGTGCGACAGGCGCGACGCCCACGGATGCCCCATGCGCTCGAGCGCGGCGAAGAGTTGCTTGAAGTGCAGCGCCTGAGCGCTCCCGACGATGTAAAGGCACTTTTCGAAGTTGTACGTCTTCCATCGGTACTCAGCAGCAGCGATGTCGCGGGTCGCATAGAGCGTTGCGCCATCTGACTTGCGCAACAGGAGAGGCGGCTCATCATCGTCGCCGACAGGAATAACAAGTGCGCCATCGTCCCCTTGCTTGGCAATCCCGTCGCTGTGCAGGCGTTCGATCAGAGGAGTCAGTTGGTCATTAAAGAATGCCTCGCCGTTGTATGAGTCGAAAGTGACCCCGAGGCGCTTGTATACCCGTTGGAATTCATCGAGCGAGAGATCGCGGAATCGCTTCCATAGTGATAGATTCTCGGCATCGCCATCTTCGAGTTTCTTGAACTCCAGTCGGGCGCGCGCGTCGAGATCGGGATTCGACTCGGCCTCCTGATGAAACCGAACGTAGAGATTGAGCAAGTGCATGATCGGACGCGATGCCAATTCGTCCTCATTGCCCCAGTCACGGAAAGCGACTATCAGCTTGCCGAACTGAGTGCCCCAGTCACCGAGGTGGTTGATCCCGACTGTCGTGTATCCAAGTTTCTCGAAGACGTTCTTGAGCGCATGACCGATCACGGTCGAGCGCAGATGACCGACTCCAAACGGCTTGGCAATGTTGGGATGCGAGTAGTCCATGCAGATGGTGCGTCCATGACCGATTTGAGAGGCCCCGTACGACGCACCGTTCTGTGCAATCACGGGCAAAACTTCGTCGGCAACGACGGCCGGGTTGTACCAGACATTGAAGTAGCCGCCAATTGCTTTGATGTCGGTGACACTGTCCGGCTTCACGAATGTTGCCGTGAGGCGATTGGCAATCTCGTTGGGGGCAATGCGCAATTTACCCGCGAGTGGAAAACAGGGGAATGCAGAATCTCCGAATCCCTTTTTGTTTGGAGCTTCGTAAAGATCGGCAATCTCGGCCACAGTCAACGATCCGCCGAGTTGCGAAAGTGCCGCGGAGGTCGCCCGGCAGACCTGATCAAAGAACGATGAGCGTGCTTGTTGTGTGATTGATTGCATCTGTCTCTTCACTTACTGCCATTGGCACTACGTACCAGTGAACCGATGAGCCGTGCGACCCGTGCCGACGCCGCACTACGCGCGCCGCCTTCAAGCAACGGCACCAACGCCGATCCTACTACATATCCATCAGCCAAGCCGGATAGCGCCTTCACGTGCGCTGGAGACGAGATCCCAAAACCGACGACATACGGCTTCTTTGCCAATCGTCGCACCCGTCGAAGATACGCTAAATTCACCGGAGAAACATCACGTCTTGCACCGGTCACCCCCGCGATGGATACACAATATGAAAACGATGATGACATCCGGTCGATCCTCCGCACTCGCTCATCCGATGATGTTGGCGCAATCAGGAAAATGTTATCAAGACCCGCCTCGGCCGATGCGGCGGACCAATCCCGCGCTTCCTCGATGGGACAATCGGGAATAATGGTCCCATCTGCGCCGGACTCCGTTGCCGATCTGGCGAATTTGGTCATACCCATTTTTAGGAGCGGGTTGAGGTACCCCATCAAGAAAATTGGGACATCAATTTTCGACCTGAGAAGCGAGGTCAACTGGAACAGTATGTCCATGGTAATGCCGTTATCCAAAGCGGTCTGCGACGAATGTTGGATGGCCGGGCCATCGGCCAGTGGATCGGAGAACGGCATCCCGATTTCAATTGCTGCTGCACCGGCATCAACTGCGGCATGAACGGAATCCAGGAAAACTCGACGATTGGGGAACCCCGCCGTCAGAAAGGGAACCACCGCAGGGCCACTGGTTCCGAACATGGTCATCGTCCGTTTATTTCGCATGACGCATTCTCATCACAGTCGCCAAGTCCTTATCACCACGCCCGGAGAGACAGACTATCACGGCACGCTTGCCACTCTTATCGCGCGGCAACTTGTGAAGCGCCGCGATGGCGTGCGCCGATTCGAGCGCTGGGAGGATCCCTTCTTCACGAGCGAGCATCTCGAAAGCGTCGAGTGCTTCGTCATCAGTAGCCGCGATGTACCGAACCCGCCCGCTATCGCGCAAAAATGAGTGCTCGGGGCCTACTCCGGGATAGTCCAAGCCGGCAGAAATCGAGTGCGGCGTCAAGACTTGCCCACCCGAGTCTTGAAGGAGATAGCCCATCGAGCCATGCAGCACTCCCACAGTTCCGGCAGATAAGCTCGCCGAGTGCTGCCCCGATTTCAATCCACAGCCACCAGCTTCAACGCCAATAATCTCAACGTCATCGAATGGCAGGAAGTCAGTGAATAGTCCGATCGCGTTCGATCCGCCTCCGACGCAAGCCACAAGTGTATCAGGCAACCGATTCAACTGTTTTCGACACTGAGCCAGCGCCTCACGCCCGATGATCCGTTGAAACTCGCGGACCATGTATGGGTACGGATGCGGTCCGACAACTGAGCCGATGACATAGAATGTGTCATCTACATTGCCCACCCAATCCCGAATCGCTTCGCTGGTTGCATCCTTAAGTGTCTTTGCTCCGGAATTGACTGGAATGACCCGTGCGCCCAAGAGCTTCATCCGCTCGACGTTCGGGGCCTGTCGGGCAACGTCGACAGCTCCCATATAGACCACACACTCAAGCCCGAACCTCGCCGCAACTGTTGCAGTCGCCACCCCATGCTGCCCAGCGCCGGTCTCAGCGATGATTCGCGTCTTCCCTTGACGCATCGCCAACAAAATCTGGCCAATTGTATTGTTCAGTTTGTGCGAGCCGGTAAAATTGAGATCCTCTCTCTTGAGATATATCTGGCCACGCTTGAGCCGTTTCGACAGACGCTCCGCATGATAAAGCGGCGTCGGTCGTCCGGCGAAATCTGCGAGTAAGTGAGCGTACTCGGCTTTAAATGTCGTGTCACGCCACGCTCTCCCAAAATCCACACTCAGCCGTTCAAGCGCCGGGATAAGTGTTTCAGGAACGTATCGTCCACCGAATGCGCCGAAACGACCATGCTTGTCAGGGCGACGCAAGAACTTCGGACCAACTGCGGTGTGACGTTTAGTGGGCATTCTTTTCTGCTTTCGCAATTGCATGGTCGGCATGATGGACAGAGTCAATGAATCTGCGGATCAAATCCGGAGATTTAATTCCGGGTGTCAACTCAACGCCGCTGGCGACATCGACTGCATGTGGTCGCACCCTGGTAATTGCATCGCCGACATTTTCGGGATTCAGGCCGCCAGCCAGCCAAATCCGACCCCATGACCGATATGCGTCGGCCAGAGCCCAATCAAATATCTCGCCGGTTCCACCGCGGCTGGCCCTCGATCCATTGTCGAGCAAGTAGTCGCCCACGCCGTTCATCCTTCGCGAAGAATCAGAACCTTCTGCGACGGCGATCGATAGAGCGCGGATTAGGCGCAACGAGTGCGGAATCCTCGTCCAATCTCCCGGCCCGATATCGCCACACAACTGTGCGGCAGTGATTCCTGTAGCGACGGCAGTCTCGAGGACAAACTCCGCACTCGCATCAACGAATACGCCAACGATGCCCACCGAAGGCGGCATCAGTTGCGCAATCGGTCGGGCTGTCTTCGCATCCATCGCCCGCGTGCTACCGGCCCAAAACACCATCCCTATGGCATCAGCGCCTGCTGCGACAGCTTCAAGGGCGTCCTCCGCACGAGTGATACCGCAAATTTTTACGCGTGTTCTATTCACGAAGCCGCTCCGGTGCGCAATACCCGCAATGCACTTGCCGGATCATCCGACTTAACCAATGACTCGCCGACGAGGAAAGCCGAATACCCCAATGTCATCGCCGACATGATTTGATCGTGTGAGTCTATCCCACTCTCCGCAACCGCGGTGACTTCGCGAGGAAGGAAATGTCGCAGTGCCGCAAATTGCCCGGTATCGACGACAAACGTATCCAGATTGCGGGCGTTGACACCAACAATTCTTGGCTGGCACTGTGCAATCTTCTCCAGATCATGCTCATCATGGGCCTCGAACAGCACATCCAGCGATGGCGACACTGCGGCGTCGTACAATTCTTGCATCTGCTGAGCTGACAACAACCGCGCGATGAGCAAAATGGCATCGGCGCCGAGCGCTGCCGCTTCGGCGACTTGAATTGGATCGAGGACAAAGTCCTTTCGCAATATCGGCAGTGTCGCTTTCGATCGTATGTCTACGATCCACCCTCCGTCGCCTCGAAAGAACTCTGGCTCTGTCACAATGGAGAGAGCCGCTGCGCCACCCGACTCGTAAGCCAAGGCAAGACGGGCAGCATCGAAGTCCGCACGTAGAATGCCTTTGGAGGGAGATGCCTTCTTGATCTCCGCGATGATCGCTGGACTCCTGTGAGAGATCGCCGAATGGAATGAGCGACGTGCAACGTCTCTGCCGTCGGCCAACAACGAATCCAGGGACCGTTCCGAGCGCAGACGCGAGATGCGCGCGCGTGTCGACGCCACGATTCTCTCCAGTAAGACTCGGCC
>JBKKDE010000096.1:0-2549 GCA_046708665.1 Candidatus Zixiibacteriota bacterium
TGCGTTATCAGCCTAAGAACCCCACTCACGTCTCTTACGTTCCCAATGGCATCGGCAGCAACATCGTCTGGTCGCAATGGACCACGCCTCAACTGGCCGAGGGTTGGATCAAGCGCGTGCTTAAGGGCATCAACCCCTTCAACCAGCGGATCACGGATCTCTTCAATAACTCGGTCAACACGGATGTGAGCATCGTGGCCCAAGCCGGTGGACGCTGGGAAGGCGACGTGGCGCTGAACCTCGACTCGCTCAACAGCACGGGTTTGATCGAGATTTACGAAACAATCCTCAACCGCGGCAAGAATCTCAGCATCGTGGGCGGGATTAACTACGGCCCGGCCAACGACGCGTTGTTGCTGGCCTCCGGTTACCTGAACGATCTCTACATGGTTCTGGGCAACGAGGCCTGGGCTGACGCCTCGAATCCGACCATCGGCATTGGCACAGCGCACAACACCTACGGCGCCGTCGCCACGGCGCTTTTCTCCTTCAAGGGCCAGTTGCCATCACTGCGGGAGGAGGAGCTGGCCTTGATGCGCGGCCGGGATGACTTTCTTCTCCCCGGCGTCGAGTTGCGCCCGGTTTACAATCGCATGGTCTGGAATTACACACGCGGCATCGACGCCGGCGAAGTGATCTACTCGCTCAACTACAATGTGCTCGACCAAAACAGTGATGGCGTGGTGAACGCCGACGACGCACGCCGCCTCTTCCCGCAAGGTCACGGCGATGCCTACGGCCATTATCTCGCAGCGCTGAAAGGCTATTACTCCCTTCTCCTGGACCAGAATTTTGACTGGGTGCCGCGCATCGAAGCCGTGACCGTGCTCGGCAGGGCGGTTTCGGTGGATTACCAGGACGAACGGAAGTTCGCCGCCGCCGCGGGCGCGGTGGCTCGAGCCGGCAAGCAAACCTTCGATCTTACCTGGCATCGCGATTTCCTCTCCGGTTCGGGGAACGGGTGGTCGCACTTCGCCGCGACCAAGCCCAACCTCACCTCCCGCGCCATCCCCACCACCCGCTATTGGGGCATGGATCATTGGGCCTCGCGCACCGGGCAGGGCGCGTATTTGAACTGGGTGGTCGGCAACGCCATCTTGCCGGATGAGGACCCGGATCCGTCGCACAAAGGCAGCATCCAGCAGATCGACCGCAGTACGGTGCCGGAGTTGAAGGAGTTGGTGACGGTGAGCACGAGCCTGCAGACGGCGATGGACAACGCGGAAGCCGGGCACACTCCGCTAGGGTTGCCTTCGACGACGATCCCCTTCGATCTTAATCCGAACGTCGTCCTGGGAGTGGAGAGCAATACTCACTTCGAGCAGGTGTATCTCCGGGCCAAACGCGCGCTCAACAACGCCATCGTGTCGTTTGACGACGCCAAGGACGTGACCCGGCTGATGCGATCGGAGCAGGATTCGCTGGCGGACTTCCGCACGACGGTGAACAAGCAGGAACTCGCCTACACGAACACGTTAATCGAACTCTACGGCACGCCGTATCCAGAAGACATTGGTCCGGGCCGCACCTACCGCACGGGTTTTAATGGCCCCGATTCTCTTCATTACATGTATGTCGATACGAAGGAGCTGACCTTCACCGGGCCGCAAGGAACGCTCCTGGACCCGGCTTCGGACACCACCTTCCGCATCGATACCCAGACCTTCCAACCGAGTTGGGTCGGGCAGGATTTGATCTCCAGCTTCGGATGGATTCAGCCCGCGTTCATTGGAGAGGTGGATGGAACCGGACGAACTGAGGATTACCTGTCGAACACCAACCTGTTCATCGAATACAATCTCTCGTCCCATGGATTCTTCAAGAAGCCCGCGACGTGGACCGGCCAACGATCCTCGCCGGGCAAGATTCAACAGGCCATCTCCGACATTGTCAGAGCCCGCAATGCCGCCTACGCCGCCTTCTACTGGGCCGATGCCGCCAAGGTGGACCTAGACTGGGCGATCGGCTCATTGGAACAAAAGGTCGCGTCGTGGGAGAGGATTCGCGGGTGGCAAGGGGAGATCCTGGCTGGTCAGACGGTGGTGGACACAGCGAAAGTGGCCTACGACATCACGGGTGGCGCCCTCGATCGGGCGGCCAGCGATCTGACCTCGTTCACTGATGTGTCCAAGACGGCGATTCCGTCCAGTTTCATCGCTGGCTTGGCTTTCGGCGGTGATCTCACCGCGCCTCTCAAGGCGGCTGTGGTGGCGGCAGCCGGAGCAACCGCTAGCGTGTTGAAAGGCATTCAACTGGCGCAGTTCAGCGTTCAGCGGGCCATCGATCTGAGCGTGACAACCGCCAATAAATATCTCGATTTCAATAACATCGCTCCGGAAGCCTTCCACCAAGACCTGCGTGGGGCGGTCAGCACGGTGCGCGACAAGGTGTATGGGATGAACAACAACTTCATGACCATCAACCAGCGCCTACAGGAGCTGGACGACGCGCGACGCAAATACCGGTCGATGCTGGCCGAGGGCGATCGCATCCAGCAGGAGCGCCAGATCTTCCGCCAGCGCGCTGCCGCCGTCATCCAGGGCTACCGC
>JBKKDE010000097.1:0-2532 GCA_046708665.1 Candidatus Zixiibacteriota bacterium
TAACGACACCACGTGATCCTGATGCGAGTCATATGGGTAGTTCGTCGCCATGTTGCGTACCGCCGACTCGCTCTGCACCTCGACAAACTTCTCATAGTTGTCGACATGGAAACACGCCTCGGCAGTATCGATGACTTTCCACACTACGATTGAAGCGATCTCAACCGGATTGCCATCGGTATCGTTCACCTTCATGCGTGCAGTCTCGAAATCACGCACACGCAGACTGATCCGTTTCTTCTTGTAAAACGGGTTGGCCCAACGCAGCCCCTCCTCACGCGCAGTCCCAACATACTTTCCGAAGAGTTGCAACACTCGCCCTTCATTCGGATTCACCATGAAGAGCCCGGTGAGGTAGATGAAGGCTAGCGTGGCGCCAATTGCACCCGCGATCTTCAATCCAGCCGATCCGGCAATGAGCAGGTAGATGCAGTAGGCGATGGCGGCCAGCCCAACGACCAACGGCAAGCAACCCGACATAACCTTCTTGTGATTTTCGCGATACATTCCTCCTCCTTATATGGTGAGCGAAGTCGAACCATTGAAGGCGAGTTCAGCCCACCTGAGCACAACGCCTTATGTTATCGAAATGATATCCCTTCAATAGCACAATACGTACGATGTTTGGATTAGGTTACATGTTTCTTATCGCTTCCGAAAATCTCGTACATCTTGCTGGTAGATATATGGTTATAATAACAAGATGGACCTTGCTTATTACTGCCAATTCTGTGGCGAAGAGAATGACCTCTCGGTCGACCCTGGGGGAGGTGTGACCCAGGAGTATGTCGAGGATTGCCAAGTGTGTTGTCGTCCAAATTTACTCCGAATCAGAATTGTCGATTCTGAAACCGCAGAAGTTGTAGTACAGCAAGAGGATGAGTAACCGGAGATGCGGCTGATGCGTCTGGAAGTGATTGTTGACCCTTACTCGCTTTCCACGTATTCTCTCCACCCACAAGCCCGCTCAGCGAGGTGCCTCGACCGTGTGAATCGAGGGTAGTCACCAGACGCCGGGAGCTTGAACCCCCCGACATCTATTCAGCAGCGCGGGAAGTAGTCCGCACCTATGCCATCCAATCTTCGACGCATCCTTCTCGGCAGCCCGATTCCAACGGCACGCGAGTCGCATGAGCGTCTGTCCAAGGCGCGTGGGCTGGCCGTGTTCTCCTCCGATGCGCTTTCCTCCGTGGCCTATGCCACTGAGGAAATCCTACGCGTTCTCATCCTGGCAGGAATTCCGGCGCTCATTCTCGCGCCGAACATCTCTGTATCGATTGCGGTCGTGTTGGTAATCGTTGCCATTTCCTACTATCAAACAATTCACGCATACCCCAACGGCGGCGGCGCCTACATCGTGGCGCACGCGAATCTCGGACCAACGCCCGGGCTTGTCGCAGCCGGATCGCTGCTGATCGATTACACGCTGACAGTGGCTGTGAGCATCACGGCCGGCATTGAGGCCATTACCTCGGCTGTTCCGGGGCTGTATCCCATGCGGATCGAGATGGGTCTCGCTGCCATCGCACTGATCGCCTGGGCGAACATGCGCGGCGTACGTGAGTCGGGGCTGATCTTCGCGGTGCCAACCTACGTCTTCGTTGGAATCATATTCACTCTATTGCTGACTGGATTTACGCGCTACACACTGGGTGACCTCACTCCGGCGCCGTACCCCGAGACCATATCCTCCACGCATGTCCTGAGTCTCTTCCTCATCATGCGCGCATTCGCCTCGGGATGCACCGCGCTAACAGGCATCGAGGCGATCAGTAACGGGATCCCTGCCTTCAAATCGCCGGAATCCCGCAACGCCGGTATTACGTTGATCGCCATGTCGGTTCTCTTGGTGATCATGTTTCTTGGCATCACCTATCTGGCAAATGACTTGAATATCGTCCCAAGCGCGAGTGAAACCGTTGTCTCGCAAATCGGTCGAACAGTCTTTGGCACCGGGTTTTTCTACTACTTGCTCCAGGCGGCTACAGCGATGATCCTACTGTTGGCCGGCAACACGGCCTTGCCGATTTCCCGAGATTGGGATCAATCCTGGCACAGGACCGCTATTTGCCCCGTCAACTGTCCAATCGCGGCGACCGTCTGGTCTATTCCAACGGCATCGTGACACTTGCTCTCCTCGCGGGAATTTTGGTCGTCGTGTTCAAAGGCAAGACGCACTCGCTAATTCCACTCTATGCTGTAGGAGTCTTCATCTCATTCTCACTGTCGCAGGCGGGAATGGTTCGCCACTGGTTTGTTGATAAGACCAGTGGCTGGCAATGGAAATTAATCGTCAACGCCGTTGGACTTGTGAGCACGACCATCGTTGCCGGTGTACTCGTAGCAACGAAGTTCACCCATGGTGCGTGGGTGGTGCTGGCCTTGATACCAGTTCTGGTGTTCATGTTCCGCAACATTCGCAATCACTACGACAGCGCGAGCGAGATGCTGGCATTGACGGGAGTCGAACCGCAGCCCTGGAAGAAGCCAGCCACGCATGTCAGGCACAAAGTCGTCGTGCCTGTCTCGGGC
>JBKKDE010000098.1:0-2660 GCA_046708665.1 Candidatus Zixiibacteriota bacterium
CGTCAGGCAGTGCGTTTATCAAAGATGTCTGATGGGATCGTGAACTGTTATTGGACACGTGGTTCACACTTGTCGAAGATTCGGTCATCGCGGATCATCCGGATTCGTCAGATGCCGCGTTACCCGAGGCGCCCCCTTACTCTATGGGTGGCACCGTGGCGGATCGAGCCAACCTATCCCGGTTCCGGGGCCAAGACTTTGGCGTACTTTCCGAATATGTACGCGGGCCTATCAGCGCGTCGCGCCGGTTTCGATGAGGCGCTGATTCTGAATTCGAGAGATTGCGTCGCCGATGGCGCAGCATCATCAATTTTCATTGTCAGCAAGGGGCGTATTAGTACGCCGGGCCTGGATCAAGGGACACTTCCAGGCACGACGCGCGCGATCGTTCTTGAAATAGCCAATCAACTCAAGCTCGCAGCCCGGGAACGCCCGATCGCTTGGAAGTCGCTACTCGAGGCCGACGAAATCTTCATTACGTCCTCCCTACGCGGAATTGTCTCAGTCTCGAAAGTCGCCGATCAATGGAAGCAGAAACGTGTGGATAAGAGCGTTGCCGCCGAATTACTCCCCCACTTCAAATCAAGAGTCGCCGACGACATAACCGGCTACAATAAGGCCAGTTAGCGCAATCCCCTCAGATTGTTGTTGACACCATCTCGCCCTGCACGAATCTTGAGGTTGGCAGGCAGTAGTATTCCGAGAGGGGAGCAATATGAAGACTGTAAGATGGCCTTTTATGGGGCTTGTCTGCTTGGCGGTTGTCGCCATAGCGGCCTTTGACGCATTGGCGGAGAGTTCGCTCAGAAGCCGACGCGATGATCCACCCTCAACTGGCACCGAAGGATTTCAGGTCCCGCGGCGTCTGATCGACAACCCGACCGCAGGTACACTGCGACGCGGCTCGTTTGACACTGAGCTGCGCGCATTCCCGGATGGCGGAATGCTGGGCATTCTTCAGATCGGATTGACAGATGCCTGGACTGTGGGAATCGGATACGGGGGCACGAACATCATCGCTTCCAACAATCCGAACTGGAATCCCCGAATTCAGTTCACGACGAAGTTCCAGCTCATTGGAGAGACGATCACTCTCCCCGGAGTGGCTATCGGCTACGAGGATGTGGGATTCGGAAGCTGGATCGATTCTCTCTCACGCTACCAGGTGAAATCAAAGGGATTTTATGCGGTGGCATCTAAGGCCTACCGTGGAGCCGGGTTTAATTCGGCGTTGCACGCGGGCGTGAACTACTCGCGCGAGGTCGATGATAAGGATGAGGACTTCAACTTCTTCTTTGGGACCGATTTCCGGTTCGACAACAACGTCGGACTCGTCGCCGAATACGACATGGCGCTTAACGACGACCGCAAGCCGTATTCCCAAGGGGCGGGATACGGATACTTCAATGTGGGTGCCCGTTGGGTTGTCCTGGATCGGATCCTAATGGAGTTCAATTTGAAGGATCTCACGAGCAACCGTCGGAATACATCTTCAATCGGACGAGAACTTAGGTTAATCTACGTAGAAACGTTCTAATTCAGCGAATCAGAAGGCATCTAACGACCGGGGTACGTTCCCGGTCGTTTTTCTTGGTGAATCGTCCACACTCGGAACACTCGGGCGCAATAAGATGTGGAATTTGCGCGAAATTCCCCGATTGAGGCCGCGCCGACGCCCGGAAGGCCATATCATGTGTACAATTAGCCGGAACCACGGCAATGAAGTTGGGTTTCTATGACAGGGAAAACATCATGACTAATGCGACCGAGACCTACATCCGAAAACTGAGTCGCTGGGCACCGCTCGTTATCGTGGCCCTGAGCTTCGTCATCGTGGGCTGCTACACCATTCTCAAGCATCCGGTGACCGCCGAAGAGGGTCCGCAAGGCCAGTACTCTGAATCGCATCCCCAAGAGTATTACCGGCAGAATTGTGTCGAATGCCATGCGGATTATTCGGAATACCCCTATGGCTACTTCTACGGGGATTATCCGGATTATTACTTCGAGTACCCGCGCTGGGGTTACTACTACGCCTACCCGTGGTGGTGGGACCAACACTGGTACGACCCGGGTTCCGACGAGGGAGACGAGGACATCGCCGACGGTGCGAAAGCGCAACGTCGCGGCAGTCTCATTCCCCCTTATGTGACAGGGTCGCCAGCAATCATTACGGGCGGTAGCCATGGTACCGGAGGCGGTGGCTATGTCGCGCCTGGAACTTCTGTCCCGGGAGGCAAGACCAATACCGGTGGCTCGACCGGAGCCGGGGGCGACCAGAATGAAAAGACCCGCGTGCGCGTCTCCGGAGCGGATACAACGGAAACTGCAACCGACAAGAACGAAACTTCCACAAAAGCAACACGACGCGGCGGCACCAAGCCGTAACAGTAACTTCCAACGGGGAGCCCATCGGAATGAATCGACAGTTCATCAAAAGAGCATCAACACTCGTAATTCTCGGATTCGCGCTACTCTTCATACCGACCTCCCCGCAGGCGCAGGTTTTTGACACCGAAGCGCTCGTCCAGGAAGTCCTATGGTCGGATTTCTTCGGCGTGGATGCGCGCGCAATTGGAATGGGCAACACGGGGCTAGCCCTCGGTCACGATGGCTCAGCTCTTATCTACAATCCGGCCAATTTATCCAGCGTCAAGCGC
>JBKKDE010000099.1:0-6881 GCA_046708665.1 Candidatus Zixiibacteriota bacterium
GCTCAAGTCGGCGTCAATCGTGACAATGAGTGACCCGCGCGCGGCTTCGAATCCCTTACGCAGCGCATACCCGCGTCCACGGTTCTTCGGATACGTAACCACGCGAAGTCGCGGTTCGGTACGAGCCATCGATTCGAGGCGGGAACATGTCGAATCCGTTGAGCCATCGTCGACAGCGACGATCTCGAACGGACGCCCCGTTGCATCAAGCAGTGCTGCTATCCGGTCAACCGTAGACGGAAGATTGTCGAGTTCGTTGTGCATAGGCACAACCACCGATATCTCCGGGATTGTCTGATGGGATTGGCTACGCATGCGGTGACATACCCGACAACTCCATGGGTCCGGGCCTCTTGAATGATTATCGACAGAATGCCCAAGAGATTGATCGGACAGGACTATCGACTGCAGTGGGGCATTGGAGGGCTGAGACTACGGCCGGGATGCAGCGTGCGGCCAAGTCGAGGGCGGATACTTGAAACCGCTTCCGGTGTTGAACAGAACTATCGTGTCTGTTGGGGCCACGATCTCTCGATCTAAGAGTTTCTTAAGTGCTGCGGCGGTCGCGCCCCCCTCGGGGCTCGCAAAGATCCCCGTATCGCTCGCTATCCAGGAAGAGCCGGTATGCCATTCCTCTTCGCTGACGCTTATGGCCAGCCCCTTCGATTCACGAAGTGCCCGCAGGATGAGGATGTCGCCGAACGCCGCCGGAACCCGTAGGCCAAGGGCCGCTGTGCGAGGATCCGGAAAACTGACCGCGGACGTCTCCCCTGACTCGAAGGCGCGCACGATTGGAGCACATCCATCGGCTTGAACACTGATCATCCGTGGACGATGGGAGTCGATCCAACCAAGCTGTTCCATCTCGTCGAATGCCTTCCACATCCCGATCAAGCCAGTCCCCCCGCCCGTCGGGTAGATGATGACACCGGGAAGTGTTCCGCCAAAGTCCTCATACAACTCATACCCCATGGTCTTCTTGCCTTCGAGTCGGAATGGCTCTTTAAGGGTCGAGAGGTCGAACCACTTGCTCAAGTCACACTGTTCGCGCATACGTGCTCCGCAATCGGCGATCGTCCCATCGACAGCGTGGACATCCGCGCCGAATGCCTGGCATTCGGCGAAGAACGCCTCGCCCGAATCAGACGGCATGTACACTCTCACTTCGCATCCGGCGAGAGCGCAGTAGGATGCCACGGCCCCGGCGGCGTTCCCCGCCGATGGCAAACAGAATCGACGAATACCGAGCTCATATGCTCGTGAAATCGCGACGGTCATGCCTCGCGCTTTAAACGATCCGGTCGGGTTGAGGGATTCGTCTTTGATCCAAAGGTGCTGTGCTCCGAGTCGCGAGCCAAGTCGGAGAGCCGGTACCAACGGCGTCCCACCTTCTCCAAGCGAGATGATGCAATCGGGATCCTGAACCGGAAGTAATCTCCGATACCGCCACAACCCGGACCTCTCCGAATCAAGCTGTGAACGAAGCTGCTCGCCTGCACTTACACCGAGCCGATAGCGGGCAAGAATGGGCCGATTGCAGTCAGGGCAATACCGTGTGACTTCGGATGCCGGGAATCGCCGGCTGCACGAACTGCAGTGGAGTCCATGGACGAGTGGCTTCCTATCCAGCAAGTCCACTGATCCTCACTTGCCTGGAAACTGCGAGGGGGACAAGCCGATATCGACGATGGAGCAGGCGACAATGGGATTTAGTCCGAGCACGGTCGCTTGCTCCAAGACCTCTGGCGATTCGGAGCCGGGGTTGAAAAAAGTTTCCCGAGGATGCAGTCTTGCAATCTCTTCGAGAAGTGTGATGCCGACAGCGGGTGGGACATATACGGTTACTCGGTCAACGGGCCCTCTGATGGCGGAAAGCAATCTACATGCCTTGATGCCCTCGACTTCATCTGTGTTTGGATTCACCGGGTATACTGTCCAACCACGCCGCAGGTAAGCACGCACGGATTTGTTGCCAAACTTGTTGGGGTCCCTCGACGCACCCAGCACAACGACGATTCCCTCTGCCATGCGAACGCCCGCTTTCTGTTCCTGCGATGCAATCCTACAGCGCCATACCACGCTGAGTGCGTGACGGATCGCAAATCACGAAACTGTTTCCACCATTGCGTTTCGCTTCGAGCAGCGCCATGTCAGCGCACCAGAGCAGCCGTTCGGCGCGGTCCGCGTGTTTGGGGAAAACTGCCACTCCCACCGAGAGCCGTAAATCAATAGTCTCACCACCGGACTCGCGTCCACCGAGAGTAAATCCGCCAGATGCTACCGACTTCCGGAGGCGTTCGGACAGCAGTCCACACTCCTCAGCGTCGGTATCGGGCATCAAGACGGCGAACTCGTCCCCGCCAAGACGGCACACGATGTCTATCGTGCGCACGGATCGGCGCAGCGCCTGTGCGATGTAGCGAAGAATCACATCACCGGCCTGATGTCCGTGAGTGTCATTGAGCGCCTTAAAGCGATCCAAGTCGCAGATTGCGAGTGCGAGCGGACGGCCAAATCGTGATGCGCGCGCGACTTCCTCGCTCAATCGGTGATTGAAGTAGCGACGGTTGAAGACATTGGTCAGAGTGTCGATGTGGGAGAGCTCCCGGACCTGTTCGAGGCGGGCAAAGTTGCATAGAGCAACTTCGAGATCAGCCCATACGGCGCTTACGCGAAAATTGGCGGGCGACTGCGATGCGCCCGTCGACCAAAAAACATGAAAGACAAGCGCGCGCTGCGAGGTCACGATCGCCATTCCATCGAAGCCCAGCGCGGTTGCTTCACTTTGCAAAGTGTCTGCACCCGCATCGTGAGCAATGTGGTTGCGCCCGAGATTGAGCTTTTGTTCAACCGCCGATGAGAGTACACGATCGGTGCTGCTATGCGGGAAGATGGCCCAAGGGCCAAGCTGCTGGGCGTACCACCCGACGATGAAGAGTCGATCAATCCCGAGTCCGTCAGCTTCCCGGTACGCGACCCGAACGAGATCATCGAGTGAGTCGGCGTTTAGCATGGCGCTGAGGCGCTTGCGATCGTCCGGAGTCAAAGACGGCGTCTGGTGCGAGCGCACTTCTACATCGCCGAAGCGCGGGCGATCTGGGTGCTCGGGCATGATCAGCGTGAGGTGTGCGACGTGCGCATCTGCCGACGGTAATAACGGAAGCGCTGGTGACGAAATGCCAACCCAAGCGACCACAGCGCCCGCAGGGTGGCGATCCGACCCAGACCGGTATAGCCCGTTTCGGACAATCGTGAACGAATCTCCCCCAGCGAATAGAATGGGTCTTCCACCACGAGACGACGAAGTGCATCGTCGAGCGAACCGGGTGGCACGGCGCGTGGCACGTCCGCCGGCGCTGCCGGATGCATGGTAGCGAGCCGCGGCGAAGCCATGGCCTCAGGGCCATTGCCGCCGTTGAATTGCGATTCCGCCATATCGAGACGATCGAAATGACGAAGCACTCCATCAAGCTCGAGGAGGTCGTAGACATCACGAACGGGTGCCGTCATTCTTGCGAGCTTGAGGTCTCCACCGTCTTCGCGCGCCTCGCGCAAGCGCGAAATAAAAATGCCCCAACCCGCGGACGAGATATACTGCGCTCCCGCCAAATCGATGACAAGTCGTGTGCGCTTCTGACGCACCAAGGTGCTAATGACATTGTCGAGATCGTCAGCCGTGAGAGTGTCGACTGACCCGTCGACGCGCACCACAAAGACATCCTTGTGCGCAGCGCTCGGGGCGACCGAGAGTCGGAGGGAATTCTGGTGCGATGTGGCGTGGGCTGTTTGCATGAATTCTGCTGACTGGCCCTACGATGGTCCCCATTTGAGTGAGTCTGCCGGGATCACCTCGGGTTTGATTTCCGTGACGAATGACACATTGATTGGCGCCATTGTGATCTTGAGCGTCTTCTTCTGAACGCTCGTCATGAATACCGTTGGCTCCAGTGGCTGCCCTTCCTCAAGTTCGGGACTGTGAATAACCACCATATTGTTGGAGAATCGGGTTCGCACCACCCCACGCTCACTATGCCGCTCCGATGACAGCATCGGTAGGGCTGGCATCCGTTTCTTCTTGATCGGATCGAAGAAGACCACCGAATCGATGTTGAACGAATTACCGACCAGTTGTTTGGGAATCGGCCTCACCGTCAGCTCCAACCAGCACATGATAGGATGATGTTTGGCCTTGGGCCCGGCGACAAAGCTCTGCAGGGCGGCACCGGAAAGTCGCAGCACCAGACTATCGTGCGTGTACTCGCCATCCGGTCCGAGGGTCCACTCCATCACGGCCGGCCATTCCGGACTCTTCGTCAGCCATAGGGGCGTCCCAACATAGTGCTCGACCGGCGGTGGCACATGCACCGTTGGCTTAGATTCAAACTCCGGCTTGACTGACTCAGGCGATGGCTTGTCGTCCCTGCCACACGCCGCGCAGGACATTGCCAAAATCAACACGACGATGTAGTCACGTTTTCTCATAATGCTGCACCAGGTCATTTCACTGGCGACGAAAGATAGTATAGTGCACCCCCGCGCGACAGCAAGAGCACGATTGGTACATTCGAATGTTTTTGCAGGAGACGCTTGAAGTCCTCCATCCCATCGACCGGCTCGCGATTGAGTTCCAGGATGACATCCCCCACACGCAGCCCGGACTGGGCCGCCGAAGTCCCGGGAAGCAGGTCTTTGACGATCACGCCTGTCGCCTGGGGACTGAGATTGAGGCGTTCAATTGTCCGCCGGTCGAGGTCCTCGACTACAATCCCTTCGAGTGCGGGTTTTTTTGAATCATCGCCAGAGGCCCTGACCGTGAATTCCGTTTCTTGCTCAGCCACCGCGACTGTGGCGGTGCGTTGTTCCCCGTTTCGTAGGTAGGCGAGTTCAACCTTGCTTCCCACCGGAGTCAATGCGATGAGACGTCGCAGATCGAGAGCGTCATTGATCGCCTTGCCGTCGAATCCCACGATTATGTCCCCGTGGCGAAGTCCGGCTGACATTCCGGGACCCTCATCGGATACTTCGTTCACCAACGCCCCTTTGCGGTCGGTCAGGCCGAAGGCTTCCGCCATCGCCTCGTCCATGTCCTGGAACGACACCCCAAGTGAACCGCGCTGAATCTTTCCCGTCGTCAGAATGCTATTCATGACGCCCTGTGCGATGGTGATCGGAACAGCAAACCCGATGCCTTGGTAGCCACCAGAGCGTGAAAAAATCGCAGTGTTGATTCCGATGAGACGGCCGTAGGTGTCAACAAGCGCGCCCCCGGAGTTACCGGGGTTGATGGCCGCATCGGTCTGAATGAAATTCTCGTAGTCCACAAGCCCGATCTCGGATCGCCCTGTCGCGGAGACTATACCCATGGTCACGGTTTGGCCAATCCCGAACGGGTTTCCAAACGCCAGTACAAGCTGGCCAATCCTCACCCGGTCAGAATTTCCCACGGGGACGGCTGGTAGTCCACGGCCCTCGACTTTGAGAACCGCTACGTCGGTGGCTGGGTCGGTCCCCAGGAGGCGGGCGTCGAATCGGCGGCCATCGGACAAAATCACCTGAATCTGATCCGCTCCCTCAATGACGTGGTTGTTGGTGAGGACAACGCCATCTTCGCTGACGATGACTCCAGATCCAAGCGAAGTCTCGCGACGTTGACGTGGGATCGAATAGTAGCGGGGGCCAAAGAAATCGAAAAATGGGTCATTCCCGAACGGGGAGTGGACTCGGTCACGGGTAACGACAACGCGCTCGGAGGAGACATTTACCACGGCTGGTGCGACTCGCTCCGCAACATCGGCAAAACCATCTGCCGGAAAAACACCGCCGGAGAACATCACTCTCGACGTGTCAGCAATGAACTCGGAGTCCGCTGCGAATGACGACGATTGACGGGGATCGAGGTCGGACAACTCCTGGTTGGTAGATTTGCCACGCAGATGCAGACCAACGCCGAGCCCGACGAAGAATAGAATTGCAGCGAGTGTAATTCCCGTACTACGGCCGTGCACGCTAACCTCCCACACCAACTGACAGCCGAAAGTGCCAGTCTGTGAACTGATTATACGGAGTGGTTTCGGATGTGCAACGGAGTAAGATTGCGCGCCACATTCAGCCACGATACCTGACCTGTCGACCCTACCCAACGACGACGGCGATTGCCACGGTAAGCCATTGCACATGAATTACTTAACTACGATTGTGCGCTTGGCCTGGCTGAATTTCCCACCAACCAATATACCCTCAGCTAAGACTAGCTTGAGCTTAAATGTGTGTTCGCCGGGCATGAGTCCGGTCACCAGATAGGGAACCGCTTCGGTCAGAAATGTTGACGCGCTGTCGACGAAGAGTCGCACGCAGTAACCATGACGTCCAAGTGTGCCGTTCGTGACGAGGAAATCCACCAAGATCGCCTGCGCGTCATTGCCAACATACTCCCCCCTGGGGCTGTTCCAAGTGAGGATCGGATGACCTGGCTGCAGGGGGTTGTTCTCCACAGTGAGACTGGGAGAATTATGGTCGCTGACGAAGAAGCCAATGGTTTCAAGTGACCCCGGTGACTTAATGCTCTCATGCCAACTACGGCATGCGAAGACTCGCAGTGTGTGAACGCCCGGAGTAGCCAAGCCAACGAAAAATGGCTCACCGCTCTTGCAATTCGTCAGGTGCGGGGCATCGTCGAGAATGACACCAATGTACTGCCCCCCTGCGGAATTCGCGAGACCGGCGCGGTCGGCGTGTTGCGTCTGCGCTCCGATTGCTATCCCGGATACGGATACAGTCACGAAAATCGAATCACCAACTTTGAACAGTTGTCCGTCTGTCGGAGATAGGATGGTCACATCGGCAGAATCGGATGGAGTCGAGTTCGCCCATTTGTACAGACC
>JBKKDE010000100.1:0-5405 GCA_046708665.1 Candidatus Zixiibacteriota bacterium
CATCTGGATTCATGCGCCGGATGTCGCGAAGCCGCTAAGGTCGTGCCCGCGATGAGTTCCATGATGTTGGCGGAATCGAGTCAGGTTCCTCCGACTCCCGATCCTCAACGGGTGTGGTTAAGGGCGGCGTTCGCGGAGAGGCAGCGGCGGAGTGTCAGGATCACGCAGTTGGCGGCGTTTGTGTATGCTGTTCTTGCTGCGGCTATAGTTTTTGGAGCGTACTCGGCGTTCAAGTCGCCATCCAAAGGTGTGGAGCACTTGCTCCCAAGTTCCGCGTTCACGACAGCTTCGATTGCGCCGGTTGTTGTCGTGGTTGCATGCGTTCTGCTTGCGCTCTTCCTCTCATCACCGTCTGCTAAGCGATCACGGTAAACCGGGATGAGCAGCTTCATTTCACTGCCGGGTGCCTCACTGCTTGCAGTGAGTAAATTACCGACACACAAGCCCGGCGATGGGGGTATGTTCATTCGACGCAGTTAGTTTCCAACATCATGCAGCCCCACCGCAAGCGCGTGCGGCACCTTGACCCTCCCCCGATTTGGTTGACACCTCATAAGCGAGACTCGATACTCTCGCAGGAGGTGTTTGATGGGCACTACACGTCGTCGTTTCACAGCCGAGTTTAAGGCGGAAGCGGTCCGGTTGGTGGCGACCAGCGGCAAGCCCCTGACTCAGATAGCCCGCGAGTTGGGGATCAACGAACAGACTCTTCACAGTTGGAAGAAGCAGGCGAGCGCGTCGGATGGCACGGGCGTCCCTTCGGCCGATCATTTCGCGCAAGAGGAAGAGATACGTCGGCTGCGTCGTGAGTTGGCGCGGGTCACGGAGGAGCGGGACATCCTAAAAAAAGCGACGGCGTTCTTCGCGAACCAGTCCCGGTGAGGTTTGCGTTTATGCGTCGTCATGAGGGACAGTTTCGGATCGGGAGCCTGTGCGGGGTGTTGGGAGTGACACGGGCGGGATACTACGCGTGGCGCGGCCGTTGTCCGAGTGCACGGAGTGTGACGGATATCCGGTTACTGGCCGAGGTTCGTGCCATTCACCAACACAGTCGGCGGACGTACGGGAGTCCGCGAGTATGGCGGTATCTGCAGCGTCTGGGGTATCGTGTGAGTAAGAATCGGATAGCACGCTTGATGGCGCAGGATGGTCTGCGGGCCAAGCGGTCGAAACGCTTCCGGGTGACGACCGATTCCCGTAAGACAAAGGTGGTGCATGAGAACATCCTGGCGCGGGACTTTTCCGTGGGGCCTGTTGGCCGGGCGTTGGCCGGCGATATCACGTATCTGTGGACGGGTGAGGGATGGCTGTACCTGGCGGTGGTGCTTGAGATGGGTAGCCGTCGCGTGATGGGTTGGGCGTTCCGTGAGACACTGGACGCGGAGTTGGTCACCGATGCCTTGGACATGGCTTTGGGAGTACGGCCTCTTCAACCGGGAGCGATCTGTCATTCGGATCGCGGATCACAGTATGGGTCGGACGATGTGCAAGCCATGATTGCGCGGTATCATCTGCGCGGCAGCATGAGTCGCAAGGGCAACTGCTGGGACAACGCCGTGGTCGAGAGTTTCTTTGCGACGCTGAAGGGCGAGCTGGTCGATGACGCGCGTTGGATGACACGGCTCGAAGCCAGAAGCGCTGTCGTGCAATGGATTGAGGGTTGGTACAACCGGGAGCGAATGCACTCAAGCTTGGGGGACATCAGTCCGCTCGAGTTCGAAAGTCAGTTCGTGACCGAAACTATGTAACCAGGTGTCAACGAAAACGGGGGAAGACCAAACTGCTTTTTTTGAAGCTGATGCAAAACGAGCTGAAACGCAATCCTCTAATGCGTTTTCGATGAGTGAGCGGCACGTATCCTCAGCCTGATCTTTCATCGAGGCTTCAATCAGTGCTCTGCGTACCAATTCGAGGTTTAGTAGCCATTCGCGAATCTTGAGAAGTGTCGCATCAAAAAGCCGTACATTTGACCCCCTGCCATGTCCACTAAACTGGATTATCGGACATAATCTGGCAAGAGGAAATTGACGTTGAGAAATAACAAATAGTCTGTCAAAGACCCGGCTCGGGGTTCTATGCGGCGGGATGTCCGGGAGCGAAGCGGATGCGGCACTGCTCCGTCGTTGGTTTCTAGCCCAACGCTAAACTCATACTTTGAGGACCTCGCGAGGTCCAATTGTATGCTGTTCTGTGTTCCGGGCGACTCCCGTTTTACCACCGGAGCCTGGCATAGACTCCAGGAGTAGTACGAGAACTTCAAGCCAGGATCGCATCATCGCGTCGGCGGTCCTAGAGTCGAAGACTTTCCCTCGGCCATGGTGGCCAACGTGGTCATTTCGGAACGTTCTGATGGACCGAAGGGTCTCGCAAAACTGAGTACCAACCGCAAACTTGAACTGCTTCCTGACATCGGTGAAAAAACTGAAACCTGTTTGCTTGCGTAACTCCGTCTTCTTTTCCGCCCAATAAAGGCAATCGATCAAAACAGTGACAGGACCTGTGTTAGAAGACTGAGCATTTATGAGAGTCAACTCTAGGTCATTCGCTAGCCTGTTCAGTTCATGATAATCTTTATCATGAATAACGCCGACGTCCGCCAGAGAGAACCACGAATCGCGTTTCTTTATCTCCGGCAGAGGTAATCGCGCTTTGAGCAACTCCGTTGAGAGGTGTTCGATCTCTGTCCATAAGCTTTGAAATGCCGGCCCATAGCCCTGTTCGGTGCTGTCGCTCATGATCTCAAATAGCTGGAGAATTTCATCTGCCTTCCCTTGGTAGACGGGCGGCAGTCTTTTAAGTCGCATTTCAAGATCGGGAAGTACGCCTTGTATGGCATTAATTCGCGCCAATGTGTCGGCGACCCGCTGTTTCGCTGCAGGACTTTGGAGGAATTTACCCTTGGTTAACTGGTCATGCGCGTATTGCAGACGGTTCTGGGCTCTCTGGGACGCTTCAATCCGGGCATTAAGCTCTCGTATCGTTTCCTCATTTGCGCGCTCTCGGGCGTCCACATCGTCGAGTCTGGCGTGCACTTGCCCCAATTCGCCTTGTTTAGCTGCAATCTGCTCAGCGTTTGCTTTCTCCTCTCGAAGCACACGGAGCGAGTCTGCCAGCGAAGTGGCCCGTTGTTGAATCGGGCCCTTCTCTCGCGCGAGTGCAGCTTGATCATCGAGAGCAATCTTGAGAGCGGAATTAGTCCGCTCGAGACTCGCCTTGATTTCGGCCACTTCTTGATTTGCCTTGGATTTCTCTGAGTCAATACGCTGCTGAGCAGACCGTTCTGTGTGGCGCCAGCCATTACGGGCAGCCCAAGCCAAAAGTACAAATAGAGCGAAGGCCGACCAAAGAACAGGCGAGCGGTTATAGTACTTGCCCCTTTTCCATGCGGCAGCGTCACGTCTGTAGTCAGCGGCTGACCAACTCCATGACTTCTCAATCGCTTCCAATAACTCAGGCCTGACGAATTTAACATACCTAACTTGTATGCTCTTCAGTTCCAATCCTGGTGCACTTATGAGAATCGTATCGACGACTTCTACTGAGTCACGCCTTGCCCGGAATCCCCGGACACTTGACAGCAACAAATCACCATTACTTGGATTGCGGAGCTCGACGTTAGCACGAGCTGAATCCAGAAGCACACTAAGTGATTCAATGAATCTGCGGTCGTTGTCGGGAGAGCCATCGCTGGCATCCGCCAAAGTCTGGACAGATGTCATGAAGAATGCAGCCTCAGCATGGGCAGCGTTGTAGAGATGGTTATAGAAGAAATACCAATTGATGGAGCCCCACAGCATGGCCAGTGCGAAGGCGGGCCCAATTACAACTGCCCAACGACGGAAGAGGAAACCTGAAATTGCTGCACAGGCGAGTACTACGAGCCAGCCCGCCCAACTGAGCACGAACCACAAGCACAATCCATAGATCAGAATCGAACCCAGGATCGAGTACCAGTGCCAGCGAGAATCTGCCGCCAGCACTTCGTGGAGTAGCCCCCTGTTCACTTTGCCCTCGACGCGAGTGGCCCGTATTGGGTTTGTATTGCATCGAGCACTTTCGACCACTGCTTTAGGTAGGCTTGGGCACGTCCTGCGGATTGAAAGCGTGAAATGGCAACATGAAACGCGGGAGCAACAACCCAAGCGCCTGCGTCGAAACCGAGTACTCTCAAGACGACCACGCTAAATCGTATCGCGACACTCCTACCAATGCGAAACAAAGCTCCCTGAAGAGCTCGGGAAAACGAGTGCCTGCCTGCCAATGTCATAATCCCCTCGGTGGAGAGTATGACGACGAGGGGCATCCAGGGGAAAACTGAGTCTGTAAGTTCTCCTACGGGTGACTCATTTAGTTCGGCCAAGGGACTTGCAAGATGACTGTGTACTTCGTCGAGAGAGACGCCACTTGCGTAAATGTGGTCCCCTAAGTCTGCTGCTCCACGTACCACCTCATCAGTCGCGTAAACATCAATTCGGGGATACTTTTCTAAGGCGTGTTTGATATAGGCTAATGATTCGGTCGCTTTGAGTTGAAGCTTGTCAACGGTTTCGCCAGAGTCATCGAGAATCCTAAGATCCCAACCTCGTTGGGTCGTGCTAGTGGCGAGTTCAGCAGTTTGTCCCGCCGAAAGTGTCAGTGGCCCGACGGACTCGCCTGCATTGAGCCGATCTCGGACTATGACTTCGAAGAGCTTACCCTTCCATGCGGCCAAGTAACCCTGGAGCTGTTCGTCCGTGACGGCGACAAGCGATTGCGGATCGTGGCCCGGATAAGCCAGGCTGAATGCTTCTAGGGTTTGCGGAGATAGAGAACCGACGTCGAATGATGCGGATTGCGAAATGCTGACTGATGACACCAAATTGGTAGCGAAGTCTGCAACTTCGTTCGCGGCACCGAGAGCTGTTCTCTCACGGTGTGTTCTCAGAGAGTCCTGAAGTGTTCGACAGAGCGAACATCGGCTTCACGAGCTCTCAAGACTCGGCTCCTTCGGTACAAATCTTGGAGTTCTCGACTCATCTCAGATCACAAGGAGAACAGCGATGAGCGCCAGCACCACTGCCAACGCGCTCAACAGTAACGGCAGCTTCGATGATTGTTTCTGGGGCTGAACCGCTGACTCAATTTCGGCGACTTTTCTTTTCAGCGATTGGATTTCGAGGTCCATACCCAGCAAGATTTCGCCGTACTGCTCGGCAAATTGAGTGACCTTGGCTTCCGTCATGGTACCTGCGACCTTTCCCACGGCGTCCTTCGAGACTTGGTAGGCGGTCTTGGAGCCATTAGCGATTTTGTTCGCGGCCCTGCTTATCAAATCTCTCATGTTATGCTGGTCCCCTTTCGGATTCACTGTGGCCACAATGTACGAGAATCTGCCCATGGTGGCGGAGTTCAAAAAACTGGTGTGA
>JBKKDE010000101.1:0-7328 GCA_046708665.1 Candidatus Zixiibacteriota bacterium
GTGGTGAGTTGGTTAAAGACCAACCGCTCAGCGATGCGCCCACCCATGATGTAAACCAAACGGGCCTCAAGGTACTCATTGGAGTGCGTATGCTTTTCGTCGACTGGTAGGAAGTGTGTGACACCCAATGCCATTCCGCGCGGGATAATCGTGACCTTATGGACAGGATCGGCTTTGGGAATCAATTTGCCCAGAAGGGCGTGTCCCGCTTCGTGGTACGCGGTCGTCTTCTTTTCGTCTGGCGAAATAACAAGCGACCGTCGTTCGGTGCCCATCATGACTTTGTCTTTGGCGTTTTCGAAATCTTCCATCGTGACCTTGTCACGATTCCGACGCGCCGCCAAAAGCGCCGCGTCATTGACCATGTTGGCAAGATCGGCGCCAGAGAGCCCAGGAGTGCCACGCGCCAAGACTTTGAGGTCAACATCGCTGCCCACCGGAATGCGACGGACATGAACACGCAGGATACCCTCGCGGCCGCGAACATCGGGCGAATCCACGACAACCTGCCGATCAAATCGGCCGGGACGAAGCAGCGCCGGATCGAGAACGTCCGGACGATTGGTCGCAGCCAACAAGATTACGCCTTCATTGGATTCGAATCCGTCCATCTCAACGAGCAACTGATTGAGAGTTTGTTCGCGTTCATCGTGACCACCACCCAGACCAGCGCCACGGTGACGACCCACGGCATCGATCTCATCGATAAATATGATGCAAGGAGCCGAGCGCTTGCCTTGCTCGAACAGATCCCGAACGCGCGACGCGCCAACACCGACAAACATTTCCACGAAGTCTGATCCGGACATCGAGAAGAAGGGCACCGATGCTTCTCCAGCCACGGCGCGAGCCAGCAGGGTCTTACCGGTTCCCGGAGGACCAAGCAAGAGGACACCTTTCGGAATCTTTCCGCCGAGACGTTGGAACCGTCCGGGATCGCGCAGGAAATCGATCACTTCCTGCAATTCCTGTTTGGCCTCATCGGCGCCGGCAACATCAGCGAATGTGACCTTGGGACGGTCTTCAGAAAGCAGCCGTGCCTTGCTCTTGCCAAATGAGAATATGCCCTTCGGACCCGACTGCATTTGCCGGAACATAAAGAGCCAAAAGAACACAAGAATGAGCAACCACGGAGCGAAACCGAGCAGCAGACTGACCCAATTGACTCCTTGTTCCTGCGCCTTGATCGCGACGTTTTTCGATTCTAGTCGCGTGAGGAGTTGTTCAGGATTGCTCGCAGGAAGAAGCAACCGGAATTCTTTAACCCGATGGGAACGGTTGTTGACCGTCTTCAGAATCTCGACTTTAAAAGTACCCTCCAAATTCCGGTCGATGAAGGTCACTGCGGCGACATTGTCGCCATCGAGCTGTTCGAGAAATTCCGAGTAGGTTAACTCAACCGCGACCTCGCGGCTGAAGCTGTAGTAATTGACGAGAAGAGCGGAGATAGTGATCAAAGCTATCCAGAACACCAAAGTCCGCGATGAGCGCTTCCATGAAAACGGTGACTTGTTCTCCTGCTCGTCGTTGTTGCGCGGGATGCGTCCCTTCGGCGATTGATTCGGACGTTGTGACGATGAATCAGACACGCGTGTCAGTCTCCTCTGTTTGCGCCGGGTTTAGCCGACCGATGTACGGCAGGTGGCGGTAACGTTCCGCCAAGTCCAGGCCGTACCCAACGACGAACCCACCATCAATTTTGAACCCTACATACTCTATCGGCAGTTCCGGATCCTCGTGCGAGCGTTTGTCGAGAAGCGCCACCGATGCCAGCCGACGCGGCTGCCGGGTCATCAGCAGCCGGCGAATATGCGACAGCGTGGCTCCGGTGTCCACGATGTCCTCCACGATCAATACGGTCCTACCAGTAATGTTTACCGTCAAATCCTTCAAAAGTTTAGGGGCACCGGTTGCCGTTGTACCCGTCCCATACGCTGCAACTGCCATAAAATCGATATGGTGAGGAATTGCCATCGCGCGACAAAGGTCAGCAACGAAGATGAAACTGCCTTTGAGCATTCCAATTACGATTGGAGTTTCATCCATGAAATCGCGATCGATCTCGCGCGCTAGCTCATGAACACGTCGCCGAATCTGATCAGCAGAAAGAACCACATCCATATGCGGCCCAGTCCGTTCGGGCTGTGTCACTAACAGCTGTTCTTCCATGATTCCTCCTGCAATCGGGCTTCCATTACCCGCTGTGTTCGGTCTGTTAGTCGCGCCCGGTGTGCAATCGGGTGCCCGATCGGCCACAGAATGCCTTGATCGTCAACGACCACCGGAACTAGGGATCGCTCGAAGGACGGTACCTTGCGGTCGGCAAGTAAATCAGAAAGTTTCTTGGTGCCATACAATCCAAGGGGTTGGTATCGATCCCCTGGCTTGGGCCAACGCACCGAAACCACCCCTTCTACGGCGTCCAGATCGAATCGGGCCAATACTTTGTCGTCAGATCGGGCCGGCATCGTCGCACCGACGACCCGAGTTACAACCTTAGGGGCGAGCTGGCCCTCGGCTTTCGTCCCCCGGCCGCGGGAGTGAGCCGTAATTTTGCAGACCCTTATGAACCCTTGTGAGAACTGTAGACTGAATTCACCCTGCTCGAGTGAGTAGGACCCGCGAAGGCAGTTCCAGTTTCTGAACTCTGCGAATCGCAAGGCGGTCGCATCACGAGGAACAGTATCCAAGCCAAGCCGGCACACCAGGTCCCGCAGGATATACGGATCCAAGGCATGATCGTGCCGCATCAATTCAGCCACATGAAGCGTCAGACCGCTCCGGTCTGCCGACCAAATCGACTGATCGACGATGCTCCGCGCCTGCTCTTCCAAGAAGCGTCGTTGCACCCACAGTTGCTCACCAAGTCTCGCGAGTCCCTCCATAACACCCTGATTCTCGGCTTTCCAAAGCGGTAACACTGTGTGGCGGATACGATTGCGCTGGTACTTGGCCGATTCGTTGCTGGAATCAGTTCGGTACGTGATGCCATTGGCGCTCAAATACTCGACTATTTCCTGACGCGAAGCATTGAATAGGGGGCGGATAATTCTACCGCGCACGGGCGGAATACCTGCCAAGGCGAACGTGCCCGCAGCATCAACGACTGCAGCCGCGACTGTCTCTGCACGGTCATCGAGCTGATGCCCAACCGCAATGTGCGAGTAGCCGTGCTGTTCGGACGTTGATGTCAGGTATTTGTAGCGCTCAGTTCTGGCCCAGGCCTGAAGATTTCGTTCCTTGCGAGTCGCGTGCGGCTTGAGACGGTGCGAATGAAAATTGACACAGAGAGTGCTGGCAAGCTGACTCACAAATGCGGCATCTCCATCCGATTCCTCGCCTCGCAGCCCGTGGTCAACGTGGGCGACCCCGACGGTCCAACCGGACGAGTGTGACAATTCAACGAGAACATGCGAGAGCGCGACCGAGTCCGGCCCGCCGGACACGGCAACGAGTACTCTGCTGCCGCGCTCGGGGCGGCCGTACCGATGAAAGTAGCCATCGACCTTTGCAAACAGACCGGTCAGTGCCCGGCCGTCTTGAGTGGGCGACGCAGTCAGAACATTCGCCGTTGACCGATTGATGGGAGTTGTCATTGTACAAGTCCCGGCTACTGAATCCTGACCGCGAGCATCGTGATATCGTCGCGCGGCTGTTCTGGGTCCGAATATGCATTGACCGCATCGCGAACCGAGGCGACAACATCTTCAGCGCTACGACCGTAGTTGGCGTTGATGACCTCGGTCAGGCGATTCATCTCAAACATCTCTTCGTCGAATCCGATCACATCTGTCACGCCGTCGGTATACAGGAATATGAGATCACCAGGTAGAAGGCCGATGGCACGCTCTTCGAATGTAGAGTCTTCAAACAATCCCAATGCGGTGCCGCCCTCCTTAAGCATCATAATGGAGCCGTCGGCGCGCCGTAAGATTCCAGGATTGTGCCCCGCGTTCGAGAAGGTAAATATCCGGTTGCGTACGTCAAGAACACCGTAAATGGCCGTCACGTAGCGTGACTTCTCATTACGTTCACACAGCAGCCGATTCACTTTTTTCATGATGCTGCGCAACGCGTAGTTGTTGCGAATTTCTGCAAGTAATGACGCGCGGAAGGTCGCCATGATGAGAGCTGCCGGGACTCCTTTCCCGGCGACATCGGCGATGGCGATGCCAACCTGCCCATCGATGATTTCAATGAAATCGTAGTAGTCCCCTCCGACCTCAGCCGAGGGGATGTTGAGGCCGGCAATGTCGAATCCCGGAATCCGCGGATTGTCGTCGGGTAGAAACGTCTGTTGGATATGCTGGGCGACTTCCAATTCACCTTTGATGCGCCGCTGCTCGAGCACAGCCGCGTGGTCTCGCGCGCGTTCAATCGCCATTCCGGCATGCTGCGCGAATGCCGTCACCAGATCGAGATCGGCCTCGAAAAATCCGTTCTGAACATCGCGTTCAATGTTGAAGACACCGACCAGACGTTGCCCGGCAAAAATCGGCACGACCATCTCGGACCGCGTCTCTTCACGCGCCTGCTGATAGCGATCGTCTTTTCTGACATCGCTGACAATCAACGGTTGCCCGTTCTGCGCGACCCAACCAACCAAGCCGCGGCTGGCTTTCTTCTCCAACGGTGACGGCTCGGACAGATCACGACTCCCGGCACCGTATCCGCGATCGATGATTCGTTCGATATTCGTATCGGGCCCAACGAGAAAAATGCCCCCGGCTTCATACGGAAGCACACGGTTGAGAGCGTCGAGGATAGCGTCCAAGACCTCGTCGAGGTCGAGAGAGCTCGAGATCGCGCGACTGGCCTCCAGCAGACTCTGGTTTTCCAACGACTGCCGCTCGGCACGGCGGTAAAGGAGAGCGTTTTCGAGCGCCACAGCGGACTGCTCGACCAATGGCTGCATCAACGCATCGATCTTGGCCCCGGGGTACGCCTCACTAACCACAATCCCGACCGCTCCCAGTACACGAGAATGGTGAGTCAACGCGACCCAGCGATCGATTCGCGATCCAACTTCCAACATGGGAGCTGTGACATCGGCCACCGACGTCAGCGGTGTCGCAAACGGGTCGACTTCTGAACCCTGCGCTTCGAGCCATTCGATGAACCGTGCCCCGACGCCATGCGGCAGATCGATCGGAAGTTCATTAGACCTGAGCCAGATTTTAAAAATAATCGGGTGATGGGTGCGTGGCCGGTGGAGTAGCAATACAGCGCCTTCTGCCCCTGTTAGAGTGGCAATCAGCTCCGGAACCAGTGAATACAACTCGTCCAGCCGCAGAGTAGCATGCAATATCCGCGACGCGTGAACCAGCGCCTCCGCCTCCGACTTGGGGACATACCCCGATCGACGACCCGGCTTGGGCGTGGCTCTTCCTTTCTGGCGCAAGGTTGTGTCCATATCCGTTTCCGCGAGAGTGTACAACTCGAAGATTGCCCCCTCTGAGACCCAAACATACGAGTTTGAGCGCTTTTTGTGCAGAAAAACTAACGGAGGCAACCTATTGTCAGGTTGGAGGTTCAGTAAGAGTTACTCGAACAGGAACGCCTCTCAGAGCGCTAGAGGCGGTGACACGATGAAGTTGGATTAGAGAGTACACCAACAACAAGCCCGCAGGCACGACCACATACCACGGCAAAAACTCGGGCCGGGTTTCCCAGTCCTCCGGCTTCTGCAGCGCAAAAACCACCAATGCCAGGGAGTTGTTAGCGATGTGAGCGGTCATGCTGGGATAGATTGATCCGGTACGTTCACGCAGGTATCCCAGCAATGCGCCGAAGGTCCAAAGACCGATGAAGTTCCAGGGATTGAGATGCAGGAGTGCAAACATCGCTCCGCCCCAAATAATCGCGTGATTGGTGCCGAATGATCGCCTGAGCCCTGTCTGAATCAAGCCGCGAAAGGCAAGCTCTTCGCAAATCCCGGGGACAACTGCCGCAACCAACAACAGCATCAAAAATTCGGATATCGATCCCGCCGCGAGATTCCTTTTGAAGAAGTCGAACTGCTCCTGCGGGATTGGCCACATGCGATCCAGCAGCACGGGCAGATTGCTCTGCACAACTGCAAACGAAACGACGGCCGCTGCACACCAAAGCCAGAACTCGCCACTGACAGCAGGACGCCGTGTCCACGTCCTCCAGCCCGTATCGAACAGGCGCCGCAGTAGGAACGGGATCAAGGCGAATACCGCGACTTCGGAAAAGATGACCGATCCGTAAAACCCGCTGACATTGACCAGGGCTAGCGCCGCAATGAGAGAGGCAAGGGCAGAGAGCACAAAGAAGAGGAGGGAGTGGCCGCCATCCCATCGACGCTGCGGCTCGGGTCCACGCTCAAACTCTGGCCGCGGTTCCGGCAGCTCGTTGAAGAGGTATCGTTCGTCCATTCTGATTCTCGAATGGCAATGTACAACCTCGCTGACGTGCGGGTGACCATTTTGCCGTAACGTCCAAAAGGAGGGAGCCCCGGGTTGAGGGCGGCAACCCGGGGCGTGGAGGAAACTTCTAGGGTCTTGGGGTACTACAGGGACGTTCAATGTGCTTTGGTCTGGTCGTGCCTCCTTGGGTCGTTACGGTCTCCTCGGCCTGCTCGAGTTGCACCTCGTCGGCTGCGTACGTGTGATTTCCCTTAAGGCAAATGCATCGCCAGACCACAGAGTTTTTTGCGCAGATTCGTGAAATCCATGAGAGATCATAAGATGCAAGGAGGCTCACATTTGGCACACATGGTCACGAATCGAACAGTCGTCCAAATTTTGACTCAAAGTGTAGGCGCAAGCCAATAGACTGTGGCCCGAGCAACCACAGTGGGACGGCTCGGTCTGATTGTTAGATTAGATGAACTTCTTGGCCCGTGCTTTCGCTGTTAGTTCCTCGCGAAATTTCGGATGGGCGATTTTGATAAGCGAGTGAGTCCGTTCGCGAATCGAACGACCGTGCAGCTGGGCAACACCGAATTCTGTCACCACGTCAACGTGGGCGGTACTGGCAGAGTCGATCGTTCGGTCGTCTCATCCTCCTCTCAAAACATCCGTAAGTGCACGGACTACGGACTACCACCCCGCCGTTGCGAGCCCGCTCTTTGGCCGAAGCAACCTTTGTTGCTCTTGGACTGCGCGCTCCTCACGCCACCTATTCTACTGTATTGTCGGTGCCCGATTTGGCAAATGCGGACGGTTTCTGTCATAATCCACAACGAGTTGTGACAGGCGCGAGGATACCTCGCGCCGACGGCATCATTGGCACACGATTGAGGGAAGTCAAAGGCGGTGAAATGGATTCATGTCAAAATCTTGAGCAGGAGAGGGGTCAGG
>JBKKDE010000102.1:0-6160 GCA_046708665.1 Candidatus Zixiibacteriota bacterium
GGACTTCTGAACCCACTCGAGAAGCTGCGGATCTTCGGCGAACCGTTTATTCCGGCGCGTCGCGATGACTCCGATGAATCGATCTACGATTTCGCCGCCCGACGCATCGGTCACGGTGCCGCGCGTATGTTCGTCGATCCAATGGTCTCTGGCGTATTTGGCGGAGTTGCCAAGGAACTGTCGTTGCCGTCGTGTTTTCCGATCATGCGCGAGCTTGAAGTCGAGCATGGTGGCTTGGTGAAAGGCATGTTTGCCAAGAAGCGCGAGAAGAAGCGTCGCGAACAGGCCGAAGGGGTGCAGCGCAAAGCCGGATCACCCGCAGGTCCGGGTGGGCGGCTCACTTCGTTTAGGGGTGGCCTCGATGCTCTCACCGTACGTCTTGGTGAGCGGCTGCAACCGATACTTCGCACCAGTCACACTGTCAGCCATGTCATCCGCGACGAAACCGCGTGGACGGTCTTCGGCAAAGCGGGGGAGATGGTGCAGACAAAGCGCCTGATTGTAACTTGCCCGACATTTGTTGCGACAAAGATTTTCAAAGACTATGACCACGATCTCTCCGTCGCGTTCGGAGCCGTGTCGTATGCGCCCATCATCGTTGTTGCCACCGGGCATCGTCGCGAGGACATCGCCCATTCGCTCAATGGATTCGGATTTCTCATTCCGCGTCATCAACGCATCCGCACACTCGGTTCGATCTGGACATCATCGATCTTCGCCAATCGTGCTCCCGAGGGGCATGTCCAATTGCGCACGATGTTCGGTGGCGCTGGTGACAAATCGGCGCTCGAACTCAACGACGAGGAACTATGGCAGACAATCCGTCGTGAAGTCGGTCCGCTGATCGGCATCAAGGCCGATCCAGTCTTCACACGCATCTACCGTTGGGAGCGCGGCATACCGCAGTACATTCTGGGACACCGCGACCGTCGCGCGCGTCTGGAAGAGCACGCGGCGCGACATCCCGGGCTGTACTACGCTGGCAACGCCTACTACGGTGTCGGCTTGAATGACTGCGTGAAGATGGCGAAGAGCGTCGCTGATCGCATCCTTCAAGAGAAGAAATCGCAGCCATAAGTTGTAATGATGAGTGGCGCAGGCTTTCAGCCTGCGTGCACGGGCTGAGAGCCTTTGCCACTGTTATTGGTCTGCCGTACGATCCCCTTGCCTTTTCGCGTCGATTGCGCAATCGTGGCACCCAATAGGAGCCATGACATGCGCATACGTACGTCTTCAGCCATAGCACTGACCATTGCACTCGTATCGTCTCCATGCCCTGCGTTGGCGCAGAAGGCCGATCCGCGCAATGCGCTCGCTCTGACTGAACTGTCTCAGGCAATGCAATCGATCGCAGTGCGTGTTCAACCCGCAGTTGTGCAGATCGTGTCGTCAGGATACATCTCCGCCGGCGATGGGATCGAGTCGACAGGTGAACTGCTGCGTTTGCAGCGGTCGGGCGGTTCGGGTGTTGTTCTCGATGCAACAGGGTACATTGTCACCAATGCCCATGTCGTGGCCAATGCGCATCAGGTGCAAGTTGTCCTGACCGCGCCCGCTGATGCCAAATCATTTCATTCGATTGTAAAGCCACGCGGTAAGGTGGTGGGGGCCGAAGTTGTAGGCATTGACGAGGAAACTGACCTCGCCGTCTTGAAAGTCGAAGCGACAGGGCTGCCTTTCCTGGAACTCGGGAATAGCGACGATGTTCGATCTGGTCAGGTTGTACTCGCGTTCGGCAGCCCGCTCGGATTGGACAATTCCGTGACCATGGGCGTCGTCTCTGCCGCCGCTCGCCAACTGCGCAGCGAAGACCGCATGATCTACATTCAGACCGATGCATCCATCAATCCTGGGAACTCAGGCGGGCCACTGGTGAGCACCGCCGGACACGTGGTGGGTATTAATACGTCGATATTGTCGCAATCGGGAGGCAGCGAGGGGTTGGGATTCGCCGCGCCGAGTAACATTGTTCGCTCTGTGTACACTCAGATTCGTGAGAATGGACGGGTGCGGCGTGGGGCTATCGGCGTCTATGCCCAAACGATCACCCCGATACTCGCCAAGGGGCTGGGTCTGACGCGTGAGTATGGAGTCGTGCTCGGCGATGTCTGGCCGGAGAGTCCTGCCGAGCAGGCCGGCTTGCAGAGAGGAGACATCATTCTATCGCTCAACGGCAAGGCAATGGAGAATGCTCGCCAGTTCGATGTGAATCTCTATCGATTTGCGACGGGCGACAAAGTGCGTGTTGATTATCAACGCGGCTCAGAAACCAGAGCCATCGAAGTACAAGTCATCGAACGTCCCGGCGGGTCGTCCGAGCTGGCGCTCATGGTCTCGCCCGAGGAGAACCTGATCGGTCCGTTGGGTATTCTCGCACTCGACCTGAGTGGGGAAGTCGCCACGATCCTACCTCCGTTGCGGTACAACACGGGAGTTGTAGTCGGAGCGCGCGCTGCGGATGCGACACCGGGTGAAGACAATTTTCGTCCCGGCGATGTGATATATTCGATCAATCGTATCCCCATCGAGTCAATCCGCGACTTGCGCGCCACTTTGGCCGGCATGGTGTCGGGCGACGAGGTGGTTGCCGAAGTCGAACGCGACGGTATGATGAGGTATGTGGCGTTGAGATTGGAGTAGTATGCGAATTGTTGATTTACGTTCTGATACAGTCACCAAACCAACTCCGGAAATGCGCGCCGCCATGGCCATCGCCGAGGTTGGCGATGATGTTTTCGAAGATGATCCGACCGTCAGACGACTGGAGGATAAAGTCGCCGCTCTATTCCGGGTCGAAGCATCGCTGTTTGTGGCGTCGGGGACAATGGGCAATCAGGTCTGCTTGCACACCCACGCGCATCCGGGCGATGAGCTGATCTGCGACGATGAGTCCCACATCGATTGGTATGAAGTCGGCGGTCCGGCAGCGCTCTCGGGGCTGCAGTTGCGTCCGATACCCGCCCCCGGTGGGATTCCCGATCCAGCAAAGATCAAAGCCGCGATTCGTCCGGATAACATTCACAACCCCAAAGCCGGAATTATCGCGATGGAAAACACGCACCTGCGGTCGGGAGGCGTCGTTGTTCCGCTGGATGTTATCAAGCAGGTCGTTGCAATTGCCGCCGAACACGGCATCAAGAGCCATCTCGATGGTGCCCGAATTTGGAATGCGCACGCGGCTTGCGGTGTGCCGCTCGATGATTTGGTCAGGGGATTCGATTCGGTTTCAGTCTGTCTCTCAAAGGGGCTAGGCGCTCCGATTGGATCGATGATCCTCGGGACACGAGAATTCATCCATCGCGCCCGTCGCACACGTAAGATGTTCGGCGGTGGCATGCGTCAGGTTGGTATCCTGGCCGCCGCGGGGATATGGGCGATCGACAATCAGCTTCCGAAGATGGCCGATGACCACTGTCGGGCTCGAACACTGGCCGATGCCATTCGCGGCATAAAGGGAGTGCGTGTCGTGCCTGACCCACCCCCGACGAACATCCTCGTGGTTGATCTCTCTGAATCTAAGCACGATCCCTCGGCGGTTTTGAAGTCACTCGAAGCCAAGGGCGTGCGGATGTTGGGGTTCGGGCCAGGAAGGATCCGTGCGGTGACCCATCGAGATGTCGCCGATGATGATATCGAGCATGCGGTTGGTGTTTTAAGGAGCGTTTTGAACTGAGGTCAGTACACGAAACATGAAACTCATCATCCTCGGATCATCAGCGGGCCTCGCCTCCAAGACGCGTGCCGGATCGTGCTATCTCGTCGACTGCGGCGATGAGGGAGTGCTGTTCGACATCGGCGATGGTGCAACACGCAATTTCCTTGCGCAGGGCTACACAGCCGACTGGGTCAACCGTATTGTCATTACTCATACACATGCCGATCATGTCAGCGGTATTGGTTACTTCCTGCAACAACGATATCTGACCGGAACCAACAAACCGCTCACAATCCATTGCCCAGGTGAATCGGCAGGTCCACTCAAGGCCATCTTCAATTTCGGGTACATGTTCAAGGATAAGATGCCGTTCAAGATCGAGTACAAGCCCCATGTCGAACGCTACCCGTCACTCATCGGCCCACTCCGCGTAACTCCCTATCCCACCCAGCATCTCGCTTCCATGCGCGAATTCGCCGAAGAGAAGGGGCTGCCCAATCGCGGCGAATGCTACGCCATGCGTATCGAAGCGGGCGGGAAGGTGATTGTGTATTCAGCGGACATCGTATCGATCAGCGACTTGGACTCCGTGCAAATGCCGATCGACTGGCTGTTAGTCGAATCAACCCATGTCGACCTGAATCAATTGTGGCCCTGGGTCGGAGAACGTAAGATCAAGCGCGTGATCATCACGCACGTCGCTGATACATTCGACACATCTCAAGCACTCCTCGGCAAGTCGCAAACTTCGGCGGAAATCATCATTGCCGAAGACCTCATGTCTCTCGACATTTGAACACCGTCACTCGTGGGCAATCCCTGCGGTCGGGCCGTGCGCAACATTCTGGTACGGGAAACGTCCTTTAAGACTCACATATGAATTCCCCCATCGAACCTTCGAATCCGATGCCCGGCGAGGCCGAAGCGATCACTCCGCCCGAAGCCGCAAAGGCGACTGACAGCCGAGAGGTATACCGTTCAATCCTACGGATGGGAATCCCCTCGATGGTCGGTTTCGCAGCGCTGCATCTCTACAACGTCGTCGACATGTTCTGGGTCAGTCGTCTCGGCGCCGAACAGGTCGCGGGAGTCGCCATCTTTGCCGCGTTCTATTGGGTGATCACATCCGTCAACATGATTGCCGGGTCGGGGTCCACGTCGATCATCGCGCGTCGCTACGGTGAGGGGGACATCCCGCGCACGCGCACCGCTATTGTCGAAGCGTTTCTGCTCAAAATCGCCACAGCGCTGGTGAGTGCCGTGATCGGGTACGCGTTGACTCCGTGGATGGTTCGACTGCTCGGCGCGACCGGACAAGTCGAGATACACGCGATCGCCTATGGACGCGTCATGTTTCTCGGACTGGTGTTTAGTTTCCCTGTGTGGACAGTGTTTACTGCCCTACGCGGGATCAATGAACCGAAGCCCGCGATGTGGATCATGCTCGGCTCGACAGTCCTCAACGCTGCGCTCAATCCCTTCATGATCTTCGGCTGGGGACCATTTCCAGAATTGGGAGTGGCGGGGTCGGCTTGGGCGTCATTGATCGGGTTTGGCGTCACCACGCTTGTTGGTCTGCTCATGTTTTTCCGCGGGGCGTTTGGCGTACGGTTGACCTGGGAATCGGTGCGCGATGCGCGTCGGAAGACAATGTTACAAATGCTCAAGATCGGTTTGCCGACTGGGATTGGAGTCATGTCGTTCTCACTGGCGCGTATGGTAATCGTGCCAATGATCACACACTTCGGACCGCAGTATGTCGCGGTCTACGGCGCCGGATCGCGCGTCCTCGAACTGGCGATCATTATTGTGGTCGGCCTTGAGCTTGGACTTTCACCACTGATTGGCCACTATCTGGGTCGTGGGGATAAGAGAGGCGCGTTCGTCACCGCCGAGAAGGCGATTGGCTTGGCGGCATTCATCATGATTGTCATTGGTGGCGCTACCGCGCTCTTCGCCGCGCCCATCACACGCATCTTCTTCGCCGATCCATCCTACGAACCAATCGGCGTCGCCTTCTTCCGCATCATGGTCATTGCCGGGCCATTCATCGGGGCATTTCTCATGGTTGAGGCGGCATTCGCCGGGGCGGGCGACACGATGCCGGTCATGATTATTGGACTCTTGCATGCGTGGGTCTTTCAGGTGCCACTCATCTGGTTCTTATCGCAAGCAATGGGAGTTGGCCCTAACGGGATTTGGTGGGGCTTCGTCGCCTCAGAGGCGTTGTCGGCTGGGGCGTATTTCTACTGGTTTTCGCGTAAGCGTTGGCTGGAGCGAAAAGTCTGAGTTTAGTAACCTACGTGCTGTCAATGTCTTCGCCCTATTACTTCAAGTAGCGAATACGCTTGGCTTAGTACGCAGAAGTTTCGTAAAATGCCTATCTACACCCTGATGGGTTTCGAGGAGATAAGGCATGCCGACAGCAACTGCACCTAAGCCGAAAAAGACAAGCAGCAAGCCCGCGAAGGGCCGTGTCACCGACTACAAAAATTTCATCAATGG
>JBKKDE010000103.1:0-3716 GCA_046708665.1 Candidatus Zixiibacteriota bacterium
AGCAGGGTGCCAAATGCGGCAGCATGGCGAAGCGCTATCTCCGGCGTGAGATCTTTCCCGACAATACCACGCATACCTGACACGGAGCGTAACAGCATGATGATCCTCTCTGCCAATTCCCAGATACGGCAATTTACGTCAGGATATGCCCTTCGGAAAAGCGGCGATTCCGGCGAAAGTCACTGACCGTTCCGGTGTATCAGGTTATACTGCCGACTGACCGGACAATGCGATGCCAAGGCCAAGAATCAATATCATGATCATGACAGAGGGAGAGACCGATGCTCCGGTACGATCCTACTCGGTTCCGTGGTATGCGCCCCGCGCTGCGGTCATCGCGGGGATCGTGTTGGTCGTCCTGCTGGTCGTTACGGCCGCACTCTGCATCTACTACTTTGGACAGTCGCGCGAACTCGCACGTGTCCGGGAAGAGATGAACTCCGCGCAAGCTGTGGCCCGAAAGGCCGACGCGTTGCAGCAAGAACTCATGCACCATCGCGAATTTACCCGGCGGGTCGCCGGGCTGTTGGGTATCTCGGTTCCAAGCTTTGCTGACTCTGTTCAGAAGGCGGCGTCGGCGTCAGGAAGTGTCGGCTCGACCGCTATCCTGGACTCGCTCACGGGCGATGGCCAAGCCATGGAACATGATGGCCCGTTGACAGGTCATGGGATCCTTGTCACCGATTGTCCGCCGGATCCCAATAATCGCCCAAGAGGGCTACCACTCATTGGCAGCATTTCGCGAGGGTTTTCGCCACATCAGAGCAACCCCGCGATGCGTCACAACGGTATCGACTTTGCGATTCGAGAGGGTACTCCGGTCTTGGTGACCGCTGACGGGGTTGTTGAGTTTTCGGGAGAGCACGACATCTATGGACTGCTGATTATCGTCGACCACGGAAATGGATTCAAGACGAGCTACGGGCATAACTCTCTGCTCTTGTTCAAGTACGGCGAGGCGGTCAAGCGAGGAGAACGCATCGCAGTGTCGGGAAACACCGGGGTTTCGACCGCGCCGCATTTGCACTACGAAGTCATTCAGGATGGTGAGACAGTTGATCCGACAGGATTCTTCGGAGGTTGAGAATCGCGCAACTCGCCGCGAGAACTTGTAGCCGTACACATGCGCGATAAAAAAAGCCCCCGATCTCACGATCGGGGGCTTTGAGTTTCTTGGATCAGGAACTACTTCGTACCGCCTGTGCTCACAGTGGTAGCAGTGGCCGGGGTCGACTCTTCGACCTTGGCGGTGTTCGCCGAGGCCTTGGCAGCGCAGCAACCCGCACCAGCGCTGGCCGTGGTGGCCTTCGCTTGGCAGCAGGATGAATTGGAAGCGGCGACAAATTTCACATCGCCAGCGGCTTCGGCTTTGGCGGCGGCCACTTCGGCTTCCGCACGTGTCAAACCAGAAGCGACCTTGGCATCAATCCACGAGTCTCGGGTAAACGACGAGCCCGAGACCACATTGGCCTGGATGGCTTTGGCGGACTGGCACTTCGCGTAGGCCTCTTCGGCTTCAACGCGGGTCATTCCCTTTTCGGCCATGCACTTGGCGATACAAGCTTCTTTGTCGCCGCAGGTCTTGCCTTCGGTGGCGCTGGCGGTCATCGCGGAGGCCTTGGAAGCGCACTCACCCGAACTGGCAAGCGAGGCGTTGGCCTTGCTGGAGGAACAGCCACCCGAAGCGCTGGCGGTCGTGGCCGAAGCCTTCGACGCGCACTCACCCGAGCTGGCAAGCGAAGCGTTGGCCTTGCTGGCGGAGCAACCACCCGAAGCGCTGGCGGTCTGGGCCGAGGCCTTGGAGGCGCACTCGCCAGAACCGGCGCTGGCAGTCATGACTTTCGCCGAACCTTCACAGTGACCGTCGGCCTTCATCTTGGCGTAAACGACTTCAGCTTCAGCCTGGCTGATGTTCTTCTCAGCCATGATCGCCTTCACGCATGATTCTTTGGTGCAGGTCTTGCCGTCAGCCGATGTGGCGGAAGCCGCGGTTACGTTTGAAGCCTTCGAGCTGGCGTCGCAGGAAGCACCCGCACTGGCCTTGCTGGCGGAGCATCCGGGACCGGCAAATGCCGTCGTGGTGGAGAACAGCGAGGTGATTGCGCACGGGCCGCTACAGTTCATACCGCCGAGCTGGGCGGCACCGCCGACCAACGCGAATACGGCGACGATCGCGACCGCAGTCTTGTGGCTTTTCAGGAACATCATTCGGACTTCCTCCTGGGTTGATGGTACTTATCTTTATAGTCGTCTATTCAGCGTCAGTACTGTAGACCTTTTACGGTCTTCCAGTAATACCACAGATGTCAGGTGATTGATCCCGGAAATCGGAAGTCGACCGCCGATTTTTCGGGTGCACTACTCCCTCAAATTAATCATCCCGAGGTGGAAGTCAACAATTTTGCGTAAATCGTTAGGGCATATGGGGCTCCGAGCGGCTACGGACTCCAAGAAATAATGAAGGGGTCTTGTCACGACTCCTGTTAATGTTGAAGCGATGTGGATAACTATTCGCCACAGACCGCGCTATCCCTATAACGAGTTGCCATTCAAGACATTAATAGGATGCCGAGTCTTTACGGTCCGTTGTCAGGCGAAGTCCTGCGACGTCAGATTATACCGACCATACGTCTAGGACGTTAAAATTCCGATCTCAACGGTATATTGCTTACAAGAAGCGGCGGCTCTCAAAGGAGGGACACAGACCACACGGCGTTTGCACTTTCGATTTCAAGATTTTCGGTTCAGAGATTATTGGCTCTTGGGTTTTGCACCTTTAGACAGTGGAGTGATTGAATGGCAAAGATCATGCTCTTCATTGATGGTACGTGGCTCTACTCCAACATGCCCCGCCTTGCTGAGAATTACTTCCGTCCCGATTTCCACATCGACTTCGGAAAACTGCCCAAGGCGCTCTCTTCTGCACTCGCCGAGCAAATGGAAGGCGATGCACAAGCTCACATGGATGTTGTTCGCACCTACCTGTTCGGCAGTTACGCGGCCAACTACGACTTGCGAGATGACGACGCCGTTCAACGGCGCTTGGATTTCTTCTCAATGTTGAAAGAAGATTTTCACTACGAAGTGGAGATTTTTCCGATCAATTTCCGCGGGCGTCGTTTGCGCGGGATTGACCGCGACGCCGACGATGGCTTCGAGCCCAAGGAGAAGTGTGTCGACATTTCCCTCGCCACGACAATGGTCCATCTCGCATCAATGCCGGGCGGCTACGACATCGCGATTGGAGTGCTTGGCGATGAAGATTTTCGGCCGGCACTGCAACTCATCCGCCGTTTGGGAAAGCGTGTCGCGATTGCGTCGATCAAGTCGAGCTGCAGCCCCACGCTGTCCGATCCACGGGATGAGTCCCGCGTGAAAGACTTCGACATCATTTGGCTCGATGATTTGCGGGACAAACTCGAGCTGCGTTACGAGCCACACCTGCTCGAGTGTGAGTCGCCCATTCACAAGGGCGAACGTAAAGTCATGACAACGTTCTATCCGCGTCGCGGTAAGAGATTCTACTGTGACGTGTGCCGTGGCGAATTCTCACGTCAGAAAGAAGAACAACGTGACCTTGTCAGTTCGGGAGTCGAGAACGGCGACACGAATGGCAACGGGAGCGGGAGCGAATCCGATTCGGAAGCCCCAATGCCGGCAATCGGGTCGACGGTGACGGGCCGTGTGGCGCGCCGATTCCCTGAAAAGGGTTATGG